>CAZXWB010000025.1:0-17596 GCA_964644395.1 uncultured Hyphomonadaceae bacterium
GGATCGGTGGAGACGCCCACGCGCAGCGCCTCGATGGCCGGGATCAGCTTCTCGTTCAGCCGCTCTGCCGTGCCTTCGCCGACCGGCACCACGACCGGAAGTGCCATGCAGCGCTCGCCAGCCGAACCAAACGCCGCGCCGACAAGATCGTTCACCGTGCGGTCGAGATCGGCGTCCGGCATGACGATGCCATGGTTCTTCGCCCCGCCCATGGCCTGCACGCGCTTTCCGGCGGCCACGCCGCGCTGGTAGACATAATGGGCGATGTCGGAGGAGCCGACAAAGCTCACCCCGGCAATGTCAGGATGATCGAGGATGGCATCCACCATCTCCTTGTCGCCATGCACGACCTGCAACAGGCCCTCCGGCGCGCCGGCCTCGAGGAAAAGCTCGGCCAGGCGCACCGGCACGCTCGGATCGCGTTCCGATGGCTTCAGGATGAAGGCGTTTCCGGCGGCAATCGCCATGGCGAACATCCACATGGGGATCATGGCGGGGAAGTTGAACGGCGTGATGCCTGCACCGATGCCGATGGGCTGGCGCATGGAATAGACGTCGATGCCGGGCCCGGCCCCATTGGTGTACTCGCCCTTCAGCGCCTGCGGGATGCCGCAGGCAAACTCGACCACTTCAAGGCCGCGCTGGACATCGCCCCTGGAGTCCTCGATCACCTTGCCATGCTCGGCGCTCAGAAGCTCGGCGAGCGCCTGCATGTGGTCCTCGATCAGTTCCTTGAAGCGAAACATCACGCGGGCCCGCTTCTGCGGATTTGTCACCGCCCAGTCCGGCTGCACGCGTCTGGCGGCCTCAACCGCCCGCTCCAGCACGCCCGCATCGCCCAGCGCCACCTCGGCCTGCACCTCGCCGGTCGAGGGGTTCCAGATGCTGTGCTTGCGCGACGCCGCAGCCCCCGCACCTCCGGCAATGAAATGATCGACCTGGCGCATGGCGTGTCCTCCGGCTGTCAGGATATGTTCTTGCGGGTGCAGGACGAGACGCTGGTCTGTCTCGGCTCCCGCATGCTCTGGCGCCTATGTAGCCGGTGAGGGGCCTGAATGAAACTGCTGGCCGTCCCGGTCGAAGCGCGAGGGGTATCAACCGAAGGTACGGAGGTTTCACGGCCTTCAGCGATAGCGGATGGGCCAGACCTTTGCCCGTCTGGCATCATCTACAGCCGGTAGAAGCGTTCAGCGGTTCCGGCAAACATCTGTTCGCGCTCGGCGTCGGTGAAATCCGCTGTGATCTCGGAATAGGCGCCCATTACGCGGCCATAATCGGAAGCGAGCTTATCGACGGGGAAGTTCGAGCCGACGGCGATGCGCTCGGGGCCGAAGGTGTCGATGGCGGTGAGCACGAGTGGGCGGATCGAATCCACCGTCCAGTCCGGCTGGAACATGCCGAAGCCGGACAGCTTGCAGATCAGGTTCGGCAGGCTGGCCAGCCGCTCAAGGCCTGCGCGCCATTCTGCAAGGCCATCCTGAGAGAAGTCACTCGGGCTGCCGGCATGGCAAAGCGCCACGTGAAGCTCCTCGACCTGTTCGAGCAGGTCGGCACTGGCCGCCATGAGGGGAGGAGTGAGCTGCAGGTCGAAGCTGAGGTCGCGGTCGGCGAGCGTGCGGAGCCCGGACAGGAAGGCCGGGTCGGACAACAGGCCCTGCGAGCCGGTCCTGCGGTCCTCCTCCGCACTGCGCCCGACAATCTGGCGGATGCCGCGCAGGCGCCCATGCTGGCCATGGGCATCGAGCTGCTCGCCCAGGTCCGGGGCTGTCAGGTCCGTGAAAGCGACGATCGCGCTCGGCAGGCCGTGCGCATTGCCCGTGGCCTGGAGCCAGGCGGTCTCCCGGACGGCATCTTCCGGCGTGACACCGACCTGTATATGCACCGATTTCTCGACCGGCAGACCGGCCAGATCGGCCCGAAAATCGCTGACGAAATAGTCCTTCTGGATGGGTGTTGGATCGCCGAAGAAGCGTTTCACCCCCTTTTCCATGAGCCAGGGATAGTGGCAATGGGCAAGGTCCCAGAGATGATGATGGGCGTCGACGATCCGCTCAGGCGGGCTCATGGCGCACCCTCGCGGTCTCGACCTGGCGGCGCAGGGCGAGATCGTCCCAGATCGTCACCTCCTCGCGAATGCGCCCGTTCATGACGCGGAAATGCGAGACGCCAAGAATGTAGACCGGCGCACCCGTGGCCGGGCCGTAGCGTCCAACGCCAGAATGTGTGCCGGCGACCGACCAGCGGATCGCGACGTCCCTTGCCTCACCGAGATAGGGGATTTCGGCGACATGCTCGATGCTGATGCGGGTCTCGCTCAGCGCGGCGTGGAGCGGGACGAACCAGTCTCTGAGCTGGTCAGGCCCGTAGAGCCGCACAGCGCCCGGACAGGTCACGTCCGCCCGGAAATCGTAAAGGGCATCGGCGGCAGACCAGTCGCGGTGCGTCCAGATCGCCTGCAGCGCGGCGATGGCGGTGGCTGTGGCCGAACCGTCTGCGGCTTCAAGACTGTCGTCGGACGCGACACGCGCGCGATTGCCGGCATGGAAATCGATGAGGCTGAAGCCCGTCTCCCGGTCGGCCCCAGCCTGCCGGCGCGCGATGGCGCCAGTATCGAAACCGAGCTGCTCGGCGGCGGCGAGGTTGTCACGCACAAGCCATTCCTCGATCACCTGATTGTCCTTGCACAGGCATTCGGCAATCGTCTGGACGCGGATCCTTCGCCCCGTGGCCGGGCCGAATTCGCTGTCGCCCTCATTTGTCATCTTCGAGGTGATGAGGTGTGAGGAATAGAATGCGCCGTCGCCCTCATCGGACCAGATCACATTGTCGCCGTCGAGGCGGCGGTCGGGAAAGGCCTTCAGCGTCGCCCAGGTGTTGTCGACCACGGTCTGGGCACCCGCAATATCGCCGGCAAGCGTGTGGATGGCGCAATCGGGTGCATACCAGTCATGCACCCGCTCGACCTCGCGGTCATGCCAGATCCGTTCGGTGATCCGGATGATGTAGTGGGGGAAATCGACAAACTCCTCGGCAAAGCCCGGCAGGTCCATGCGTCGCCCCGGTCCGGGGTTCATCATGTCGGTGATGTCGGTTGTGGCGACATGGGTGATCGGCTTGGGCATGGCGAAGGGTCCTATTGTGCGGTCCAGCCGCCATCGACGAGCAGGCTCGTGCCCGTGACCATCGCCCCGCCGGGACCGGCAAGATAGGCAACGGCGGCGGCGACGTCTTCGGGCTTTGCGGTCTGGCCGAGCGGGATCATCCGGTTGACGAAGGCGCGGAAGTCCGGATCGGCGAGCATGGGCGCGGTCATGGGCGTTTCCACAAAGGTGGGGGCGACGGAGTTCACGCGTATGCCGCGTGGCGCAAGCTCGACGGCCATCGCCTTGGTCAGGCCTTCCATGGCGTGCTTGGTCATGCAGTAGACCGTGCGCCCCGGCGAGCCCACATGGCCCATCTGCGAAGTGATATTTATGACCCGCCCGCCCTCGGCCATGCGCGCGGTGGCGTGCCGCGAAACGCGATAGGTGGTGCGGATGTTCAGCGCGATCATCCGGTCGAGCACCGCGTCCTCCACCTCGGCCATGGGTTTGGGGACATTGGTGCCGACATTGTTGACAAGGATGTCGATGCGCGGCTGAGCGTTGATCCAGGCGAGGAAGTCATCTGATGACGCGTCGCCGGTCCAGGGCGAGCAGCGCGTGCCGAGAGTGTCGACCAGGGCGGTGAAATCGTCGGAGGCCCGCGCCACGGGGCTGACGGTGGCGCCATCGCCGTGGAGCCGTTCGGTGATGGCGCGCCCGATCCCGCGACTCGCGCCGGTGATCAGCGCCGTCACGCCATCAAGCGGCAGCGTCATGACCAGGCAATCCGCGCATCGTTGTCGCCGCCGCGCACTGCCACCAGCGTCGCGGGCGCCTCGCCGTCATTGCGCAGGGCGCGCACCTCTCCGCAGGGGAAGGTGATCGTGTCGCCCGGTCCGCAATGCGTTGTCTCGCCGAGCGCCTCACAGCTGACCTTACCATCCTGCACGAACCAGACATCGGGCACGTCCAGCGCATGGGCCGGAATGGCCGCGCCGGGTCGGAGCCTGACCTCCGAGACCCTGAAGCCATGGGGCCAGTCCATTCGCCCGGCACCGATGAGATAGGTCTCGCCGACGCCGTCGAGCGTGTCGAAGGGGCCCTTCGGTCCTGATGCGCCCGCCCGGACAATGCAGGATTCCAGTTCCTCGGCCGAGAATCGCTGCAGGGCCTCGCATTGCTGGCGGGTCGTCACTGGCATGCGGCGCTTGCCATCGGGCACGGTCTCGCCGCGGGTGCTGTCGACGAGCATGCCGTCTTCCATCAGGACGAGGCCATACTCCTCTGCCATGTCGAAGACCTGCGGCGCCCAGAGCACGCGACCGGGATCGTCGCCGCCGAGCACCGCCCATAGAAAGCCGATATCCTCGCCGACATTGGTGAAACCGCGGAACACCCGCGTCGGAATGGAAATGAGATCACCGGAGCGTAGGATGGCCTGGGCATCGTCGCCATGCTCGCCCAGATTCATCCGCCAGGTGCCGGAATGGGCGTAGAAGACCTCCACGGTCTCGTGGCTGTGCTGGGAATTGTTGCAGCCCGGGGGCTGGCGCGCGCCACCGATATTGAAGCCATGCGGCTCGGCGATGTGGACATGCTGGTTCGGGTTCTCCGATACGCCGGGACCGATGATGGTGAAATTCTCTTTCTGGTCGGAGCCGGGCGTGCGGGTGTCGATGAAGGCATCAAGGCAGGGTCGGAGGTCGCCATACCGGACAATCCGGTCGGCAATCTGCTGGTGGGTGCGGGTCAGGGTTTGAGCCATGGAGTGTTCCTCTCGGCCCACAATTCGCAGCGATTGCATTCGAAGTCAATTCCGATCGGCGACGACCCTCAAATGGCCCTTGCCCGCACCGGTATCGGTCCCTGGCGCCGGGGTGAGCAAAGCCAGCAGAGCCGTATTGACCTCCTCTGGCGCCTCGAGCGTCGAAATGTGACCGCAGCCCGGCAGCACCCTGAATTCGGCCCGGGGAATCCGGCTTGCGATTTCCTCATGCCGGTCCACCGGGCAGACGCGATCCTGCTCCCCGGCCAGAATGAGCGTCGGGCATGTGATCCCTGCCAGGACATCAAATGCATCGCGCCGGATCGTCAGCGCCATGCTCTGCTTGACGAAGGTCTCTTCACCTAGGGTCTGGCCCATCCGGTCCAGCACGTCGAGGATCTCCGGCGTCCGGTTCTGCGGCGCGAGATATTGCGGCTTGAGTTCCTCGCGAAGGACAAGGCTGAACTCTCCGCCGACCACGCGTTTCATCTGGTCCTTGCGCGCCGGGCCGGCGGCATCGCGCCGCGCCGTCGTGTTCAGCAGCGCCAGATGGCTGACGCGCCCGGGCGCTTGTCGCACTATCTCGAACGCCACGATGCCGCCCATGGACAATCCCGCCAGCGCAAATCTGTCGGGCGCGGTTTGCAGGACCTGTCTTGCCATCCGCTCGATGGTCGCCGCATTCGACAGGTCAGCGACGCGACAGTCAAAACCACGCGCCGAAAGGTATCCTGTCTGGGGCGTGAACAGGCGACCATCGCACATGAAGCCGGGCAGGAAGATGATCGTTTCGCGGGTCATCTATACTCCGGTCAGTCTTCAGGCAACAGGCCTCAGAATGCATTTGAATGCAGGGATTTTTCTAGCCCGGCAGCCGGCGTAACTCTCCAAGCCTCTCGAACACATCGAGGCCCTGCTGGGCGAGATAGTGCGGCAGGTCGATGAAAACCCAGTTCTCCGCCAGCTTGTCGCCCTCGCGCCGGTAGACATCGGCGATCCGCATTTCTGTCGGTTCCTGCGCCGCCGGCAGGCCCAGGAATCCGCCCGTGTTGCGGTTCATCAGGCTCGGCCAGCCGAAGAAAGCGCAGTAATGGCCCTCGGCAAACCGCGCGACATGGCCACGATAGGTCTTGTCGGCGAGGTTCAGCCGGAAAGGGTACTGGTGCTGCTCCTGATAGCGCGTCAGCGTGTAGCTCGCGCCGATCCCGCAGGGACCGTACCAGATCATGTCCTCATGCCAGGTCTTGCGCAGAAGCTCGGGCGGGCAGCGAAACTTCTCCAGTGCATTGATGCCGCGCAGGTCGGCAATCATCACATTGACGAGGTCGAGGGTCTGGCGCGTGGCTTCGCCATCCTGCTCATCGAAAAGCAGCCCGTCATGGGTGCGCGGGCCGGGATACATGAAATGGCTGCCGGTCATGGGCGGCAGGGGATAGACGCCGGCCTGGTGCATCAGCCCGATCAGGTCACAGAACAGCGTGCTTTCGGCGATCCGGTCCCCATCGACACGGAAGAATTCGACAAAGTGCAGGTGGGCAATGCGGCCATGGGCAGGGATGCCCAGCCAGTCCCGGTCGAAGAGACCCATGGCATGGCCCATCACCGCGACCCAGACCGTCTCGCCGCCATCGGCATCATTGTCGCCAGCCAGGAAGATGTCGTCGCGCATGTGCAGGCCGGTGAAGGCCGCAGCGAGTGGGGACCAGAAGTTTTCGAGGCTTCCGGCCAGATCCACCGGCGTGTCGAAGGGACGAACCGCCTTCCAGGTGAATCCTGGTGAGAGGTACGGCTTCAGGTCCCGGGCAGTTCCCGGAATGGCGCGGGCTTCGCGGAAGTCGCGCACGATCCGTCTGGCTGCGGACAGGCGCGATGAACCGCTTGCGGTCTCTGTCATGATCATGGTGGCACCAACCAATTTGCATTCCCATGCAAAACAGGTTGGATGTTTTCGGTCAAGGGGTGTTATCGTAAGGGTGGTGAGGACAGCTTCTTGCCCAACTGTGCGCAATCTTCGGTCAGCGTGACGTTTTTGCGACGTCAAAGCCACACCTCCAAGGGAAATCAGACCCTGACGCCCCGAAAACTGTTTGCATTCGAATTCATTTCGTGCTCGCCTCGGCAAATAAACAAGATGCCACAAGGCTGTCAGCTATCGATCTCGGGGAGAGGTTTTCAAATGTCTTCAACAAGCAAGTTCCACAGCCTTCTTTTTTGCGGCGCGGCGATTGCCGGGCTCAGCCTCTCGGCGCCGCTCGCCGTCGCCCAGGAAACCACAATCAACGAAGAGGCGCGCAAGCTTGGCGTGATCACCGTAACCGCGGAGCGCCGGTCGGAATCGACCCAGGATGTGGGCCAGTCCGTGCAAGCCTTTGACGCCGAGGGGCTGGACCGTGGCGGCGTCGATGATGTCTCGCGCCTCGATCAGATCGTCTCAGGCGTGAATTTTGCCTTCGTCGGAAATGACGCAAAGTTCAATGTTCGCGGCGCCAACTCGACCAACACTTTCGGCGACGTCTCCTCCATTGTGGGCACATTCGTCGACGGCGTGTACCAGCCCCGCGCATCGATGCAGAGCCGCGGCTTCTTCGACGTCGAGAGGCTCGAATTCCTCAAAGGTCCCCAAGGCACACTCTACGGCCGGAACACGTTTGCGGGCGCGCTGAACCTGTATACCAATGCCCCGGATCTCGATGGCTTCTCCGCGGGCGTTGACGCCAGCTATGAGCGGTTCAACACGCGCCGGGTCGAGGGCTTCGCAAATATCCCGCTGACCGACACTTTGGGCGTGCGGATCGCGGCGTTTACCGAGAACGGCGATGGCTATATCGACAACTCTGCCGGCGCCGATCTCGGCGCACCGAACGATGTCGGCGGCCGGATCAGTGTGCTGTGGGAGCCGTCGGACAATCTCGATATCCTGGCACGGTACTCGAATGTGACCGAGCGCGGCGTCGAGGCCGGCCTGTTCGGCTACACCTTTGTGTGCCGTAACGTCACCGAACAGGGCCTCACTGACCCGCTCGGCGATTTCGAAGACTGCGCCAACCCGCTCCAGGGCTCCAGTGGCTTCCCGAGCGCCGACGATCTCGGCCCCTATGAGGTTGCCCAGGATTTTGCGCCGGAGGGCGATCTGGAACAGCAGCAACTCTCGCTCGAAGTGAATTACGATTTTGGCCCGGTGACCCTGAAGTCGATCACCGCCTATACGGACTTCAAGAACCTTCTTGGTTTCGACGGCGACTTCAGCCCCACCGGCCACACACGTTTCTGGTTCAACGAGGAGAATGAGAGCTTTTCCCAGGAATTCCTGTTCTCGTCGGATTATGACAGCGCGCTGCAGTGGACCGCCGGTGCGTACTACTCCGAGGATGAGAGCCTTTTCAGCTTCGCTCTGATTGACCACACGGCTGAAATCGCCAACCGGCCGACGGTCATCGGGCCCGGCGGTGAGGAGTTCACACTCTTCCTTGGCACGCCAATCGCCTCCAATGACACCATCATTCCGGGCGGTCAGTTTGCCGATGTGGGCGTGCGCGAAGTCGAATACTTCGGCGTTTTCGGCCAGGCTGAATACTCCTTCACCGATCGCTTCCGCGTGACCGCCGGACTGCGCTTCAATGACGAATCCCGTGCCCTCGTGGGCGCCGGCAGCAACTTCACCGGAGACACAGATGGCGACGGTGTGGTGGAGCCGCCGGTCTTCTTCACCCAGCAGGTGCTCGACAATCCCTCTCCGGCAAGCGTGCCGACAAACCCGAACACCGTGTTTGTCCTTGACCCGGGTGCTGCCGATGCTGTCACCGGTGATGTCAGCTTCGACAATGTCAGCTGGCGCCTCGGCGCAGAATACGACCTCAATGATGAGATTCTGCTCTATGTGAATGCCTCCACGGGCTTCCTGTCGGGTGCAATTTCCAATGGTGGCGCGGCCACCGACGAGCAGGAAAGCCAGGTCATCGAGGTTGGTTTCAAATCCAACCTTCTGAATGACACGCTCCTGTTCAATGGCGCCGTCCACAGCACCGAGTACACCAATCTGCTGCGTCAGGTGCAGGAGATCATCGGTGGAGTGGCCGTGACGTCTTCCGACAATGGCGGTGAGATCGAGGCATTCGGTGTCGAGCTTGAGGCGGTTTACTTCCCGAACCCGGAATTGCGCCTGTCAGGGACGCTGGCCTACTTGAACTCCGAGTTCGGTGATGGCTTCTTCCAGGGCAATCCCTACCAGCTGTTTGACGGCGAGGTGGTGCCGGCCATCGATGTATCGGGTGAAACGACACCCTGGTCGCCGGAGCTGACCTTCAACCTGTCGGGCGATTACACCATCGACCTGGGAGACAATGGCACGCTCACGCCAGGCATCTCGATCTACTATAGCGATGACTATTTCACATCGAACCTGTATTCGCCCGATCCCAACCAGCTCCAGGACAGCTACACCAAGACTGACCTGCGCCTTCGCTGGGATGCCCCTTCGGGTGACTACACGGTGGAGGCGTTCCTCCAGAACCTCGAGGACGAAGCCGTTCTGGCCCGCGGAAACAACAATTCCAGCGACGTGGTCCAGACCGGATACCTGTACCCGCAGAACTACGGCATCCGCGTGAAGGCGCGGTTCTAGGCGCCGCAGACATGCTGGCAGGCCGGAAAACCGGCCTGCCAGCAACCTTCAAGGCGGGCGGGTTGATTTCGGCGCCCGTCAATTCGTTGACAATGTCGCTTTGCGCATTGGCGGTGGCCTCAAACAGGGCGACGCTCCCGGACTGAATTCTGACATGCTTGAATGCGCTGAGCGACGGGGAGGTCGGTCTTGGAGAATTTCGGCACACTGAACTGGGCGATCGTGGCCGCCTACCTCGCGGGCAATTTGGCGCTCGGCTGGGGGATGAGCCGCCGGGTGCACTCGGCAGAAGACTACCAGCTCGGTGACCGGTCCACACCCTGGTGGGCGATCGGCATCTCTGTGGTGGCAACCTATGTCAGCGCGCTGTCATTTCTCGGTGGACCGGCCTGGGCCTATGGCGACGGCATGGCGGCGCTCGCCATCCATGTGAACTATCCGCTGGTCATTTTCGCCGTCGTCGTCCTCTACCTACCCTTCTTCTACAATTCCGGCGTCGCCTCGATCTATGAATATCTCGAGCGCCGCTTCGGCGTGGCGTCGCGTTCGGTCATGTCGCTGATTTTCCTGATCAGCCAGACCATCACGACCGCCTCAATCCTCACCGCCACGGCGGTGGTGATCACCTTTGCCACCGGCGTGGACGTGAAAGTGGCGATCATCGGCATGACGCTCATCGTGCTCGTCTACACCATGCTCGGCGGCATGAATGCGGTGATCTGGACCGACGTGCTCCAGGGCGTGATCCTGTTCCTCGGCGCAGGCATCGTGCTCTACGGGCTGCTCAATGCCGTGAGCCCGCTAGGCGAGGCCTTCGACACGCTGGCGGAGACGGGCAAGCTCAACCCGATCAATACCGATCTCGATTTCTCCGTGGCGCCGACCATCTGGGCCGGCGTCTTCGCCATGACCCTGTTCCACATCACCGTCTACGGCACCAATCAGATGATGGTGCAGCGCACGCTGGCGGCAAAGACCATTGGCGATGCGAAGAAGTCCTACCTGCTTATGGGGTTTGCGGCCTTCTTCATCTACTTCCTTTTCTTCTTCATCGGCGCGCTCCTGTTTGTGCACTTCAAGGGGCGACCCTTCGCGCAGACCAATGAAATCATCCTTGTCTTTGCTCAGTCGCTCGCCATTCCCGGCCTCATGGGCATCCTCGCAGCCGCCGTGCTCTCGGCATCCATGTCGAGCCTGTCCTCGGCCTTCAATTCCCTGGCCACCATTTCGGTGACCGATTTCTACCAGCGCTTCTTCAGGCGCGAGGCGAGCGACCAGCATTACCTCGCCGCCTCGCGTCTGTTCACCATTTTCTGGGCCGCTGCGGCGGTGCCCATCGCCTTCGCCTTCATCAACAGTGGCGGATCAATCCTCGAGACGCTGAGCCGGGTTGCGTCCTATTTCGTCGGCGCCAAGCTCGCCATGTTCGGCCTCGGCTTCCTGTCGAAGCACACCACCGAGCGCGGCCTCCTGATCGGTGTGGTGGCCGGTTTCCTCGGGCTCTACGCCATCGTGATGGGCGTGCCCTTCATCGACTGGGATCCGCCCAGTATTGCCTGGCCCTGGTATGTGGTCATCGGCGGCGTGATCAACATTGTCGTGTCCTGGAGCGCGAGCGTGCTCATCGACGGCTTCCAGAGCGAGTGGCACGAACAGACCGTGCCGGGCCAGCGCAGGCGTTTCCGCGAGCAGGGCCTGAGCGAAAAGGTCGATGGCTGGTACGTGGTGCCGGGCCGCATCGACCGGATCTGCTGGGCGCTGCTCGCTTTCTTCGCCTTCACCATCCTCCTTCTGTCCTTGTTCGCCACGTTGGGAACCGCCTGACCATGACACCTGCCGAGACTGTTTCCGCCTTCTACACCGCGCTCTGCCAGGGCGATCGCGCGGGCGCCGAAGCGCTGATGGCGCCCGGGTTCCACTGGCATGTGGCCCATCCGGTGAACGACCTCGACAGCACCGAGGCTTTCTTCGGCGACTGGTGGGAACCGCTGCGCACGGCGCTTCCCGATCTGGAGTACCGGCCCTTTGTGCGGGTCTGCGGCCATTATGACGGCGCGGCCATGGACGGCGATGGCGCGGCCGGGGACTGGGTGAATGCGACCGGCTATCTGGTCGGCACCTTCGACGCGCCACTCTTCGGCATTCCGGCGACGCATCGTTCGCTGTTCCTGCGTTTAGGCGAGCTTGTGCGTGTGGCCGACGGCAAGGTGGCCGAGGGTTACATCATCCCGGACTTCATCGACGCCATGCGCCAGGCGGGTGTTTGCCCGCTCAGGCCCAGCGTGGGTGCGCGCGAACTGATCCTGCCGCCCATGGCCATGGACGGGCTCGATCATTCCAGCGACCGGGCCGAGAGCGAAGCGACCATGCAGCTCGTCCGCGACATGATCGACGGGCTCCTGCGCTTTAATGGCAAGTCGCTCTACACCATGGACCAGGAACGCTTCTGGAGCCCGGGTTTCATGTGGTACGGCCCGGCGGGCATCGGCACTTCGCGCGGGCTCGACGGTTTCCGTGCCCACCACCAGGGCCCGTTCCTGAAGGCCTTTCCGAAGCGCGGCGTGGACCGCACCAAGAGCCTTGTCGCCGAAGGGCCCTATGTGGCCACGGGCGGCTGGCCCCATATGACCGGCTCCCATCTCGGCGGCGGCTGGCTGGGCCTTCCGCCGTCGGGCAAGGAGGTCACCATGCGCGTCATGGACTGGTGGCGGCGCGAGGGTGATCGCCTATCGGAGAATTGGGTCTCCATCGACATCCTCCATGTCCTCGACCAGTTCGGCCTCGACGTCTTCGCGCAGATGCGGGCGCTGGCGGGCGACCGGTCAGGTTTCATCGGCCCGGCGGGAGAAGATCTCGGCACAAGCCATGGCTGAGCCTTGCCAGGGAACCCGGCCGCGTCAGTTGTGTTGAGTGACTGTGTGTTTCTGCGAAGGGTTCCTTGTCATGAAATCTGTCTTCTTCGGCTCTATCGGTGCCGTCGCCGAAACCTCCGAGTTTCAGCGCCAGGCCTATAACCAGGCGCTAGAGGAAGCCGGCCTCAGCTGGCATTGGGATGCCGGCACCTATCGCCAGCTCCTGAATTATGTGGGTGGAAAGGCGCGCTTGCGGCTGCTCGCCAATGCCACGGGCCAGGAAATCAGCGACGCTCAGATCGACCGGATCCATGCCCGCAAGACCGAAATCGCCTGTGCGGCCATCGTGGCGGCCGGCGTGCCGCTGCGCCCCGGCGTGGCGGAACTCGCAAAGGCGGTGAAATCCGCCGGCGGCAAGCTTGGTTTCGTCAGCTCCACCTCCGCGGCCAACATCGACGCCATCTTTGCCCTCGGCCATGGTGGTTTCAGCCGGGAGGTGATGGACACGGTGATCGGTCGGGAGGACGTATCGGAAGGCAAACCCGCCCCAAACGCCTATCTCGCAGCGCTGAATGCCACGGGTCTTCGGCCGGGCGACGTGGTGGCGGTGGAGGACACGCCGGCTTCTGCCCTTTCAGCGAAACGGGCCGGGCTCGAAGTGGTCCTGACACCTGGCGCTTTTGCCGCGGGCGTTGAAGAGGCCGAGGCTGACCTGGTCGTGGATGGCCTGGCCAGTGGAGCGGGCAAGCTCAGGCCCGAAGTGGAAAGACTGGTCGGGCTGAACGAACTGGCGCGCGGATAACGATTGCATTCGAATGCAAAACTGCTAGTTTCCACCTCGTCATATTGAGGAGGACTGGCCATGGCGCGCTGGCTGAAAGACGGCATCGACCCCGATATCAAACAGAAGGCCGACGCGCAGGTGCGCGCCACGGTCGAGGGCATTCTTGATGATATCGACCAGCGCGGCGACGCGGCGGTGCGGGAACTCTCGGACAAGTTCGACAATTGGAGCCCGGAGAGCTTCCGTCTGTCACGCGAGGAAATTGATGCCTGTTACGAGGAGCTCTCGGACCAGGCGATTTCCGACATCAAATTTGCTCAGGAGCAGGTTCGCAACTTCGCACAGATCCAGCGCGATGCCCTGAAGGATGTCGAGGTCGAAACGCTGCCCGGCGTGATCCTCGGCCACAAGAACGTGCCGGTGAACTCCGTGGGCTGCTACATTCCAGGCGGCAAGTACCCCCTAATCGCCTCGGCGCATATGAGCGTGGTGACGGCAAAGGTCGCCGGCGTGCCGCGCATCGTGGCCACCGCGCCGCCCTTCAATGGCCGCCCGCATCCGGCCATCGTTGTCGCCATGGACATGGCCGGAGCCGACGAGATCTACACCCTCGGCGGGGTTCAGGGCATCGGCGCCATGGCCATCGGCACCGAGACGATTGCGCCGGTGGACATGATCGTTGGCCCGGGCAATGCCTTCGTCGCCGAGGCCAAGCGCCAGTTGTTCGGGCGCGTCGGCATCGACCTCTTTGCCGGCCCGACTGAGACCCTGATCATCGCAGACGAGACCGTTGACGAGGATTTCTGCGCCGCCGACCTGCTCGGCCAGGCCGAGCACGGCCCCAACTCACCGGCGGTCCTGCTGACCAATTCCGAGGACCTGGCGCGGCGCACCATGGAGGCCGTCGAGCGCCAGCTTGAGTGGCTGCCCACCGCGGTAGTCGCCGGTGCGGCCTGGCGGGACTATGGCCAGGTGATCGTCTGCGACAGCTACGAGGAAATGGTCGCGGTCGCCGACGAGATCGCTTCGGAGCATGTCCAGGTCATGACGAAGGACCCGAACTATTTCCTCGATAACATGACCAATTATGGCGCCCTCTTCCTCGGCCAGGAAACCAATGTCTCCTATGGCGACAAGGTGATCGGCACCAACCACACTTTGCCAACCATGAAGGCGGCGCGCTATACAGGCGGGCTCTGGGTCGGCAAGTTCATCAAGACCTGCACCTATCAGCGCGTCACGAAGGAAGCGTCGGTGATGGTGGGCGAATATTGCTCGCGTCTTTGCGCTCTGGAAGGGTTTGCCGGCCATAAAGAGCAGGCAGACATCCGCGTGAGGCGCTATGGCCAGCAACCGGCAGAATCCGAAATCGCCTGACACAGGCGCCGACATCATCCCCCTGATCAAGGGGCGCCGGGCGACATCCTATGATGTGGCCCGGCTGGCCGGTGTTTCGCAGTCAGCCGTGTCTCGCTGCTTCAAGCCGGGCGCCAGCGTGTCGAAGAAGATGCGCGACAAGGTGATGAAGGCGGCCGAGACGCTGGAATACCAGCCCAACGCCATCGCCCGCGGCCTGATCACCCAGCGTTCAAACCTCGTCGCTGTGCTCGTCTCGGGACGCCTCAATCTCTACTATCCCGAAGTGCTTTTCCGGCTGACGGAAGAACTGTCCCGGGAAGGCCTTCGGGTCCTGCTCTTCACCGTGGAGAGCGAGGAGGAGGCCGAGGACGTGATCGAACAGGCCTGGCAGTTCCAGGTGGACGGGCTGATCTCGGCCTCCCACCTCTCCAAGACCCAGTTCGAGACGCTCACCAAGCGGAAGATCCCGGTGGTTTTCTTCAACCGCTACTTCACCGATGTCTCGACGAACGTGGTCTATTGCGACCCGGCCGCCCAGTTGCGTGAACTGATCGACCGCCTGGTCCAGCTCGGCCACCGGCGGTTCGGCCTCGTGCGCGGGCCCGAAACCAACATGGTGTCACGCGAGCGCGCGCGGCTCGTGGAGGAGGCGCTTGCGGGCCGCGGCCTGGAACTGCGCGCCCAGGCCTTTGGAGACTTCACCTATGAAAGCGGTGCCGCCGCGCTGCAGGAACTGATGGACGACGGGAGAGAAGCCCTGACCGCCATCATCTGCGTCAACGATATGATGGCCATGGGATGCATGGACGAGGCGCGCCACGTCATGGAGCTTGATGTGCCTTCTGACCTGTCCATCGCCAGTTTTGACGGCATCGGCACGGCCCAGTTTGCCAGCTATGAGATCACCACCATCCGCCAGCCCATCGGGCGCATGTGCGAGGCCGCTGTCGACCTGATCAGCGCACGGGCGGAAGAGCCTGACCAATCCAACGAGAAGCGCGTCTTTGAAGGGGCGCTGATCTCTGGACGTTCCTTTGCAAAAGCGAGGGCTTGAGGCTACGCATTGGAATGCAAACTCGGAATGAGCGCAGGCCCAAATGACAGACCGAATTCTCACCACCCATGTGGGCAGCCTGCCACGACCGGCAGATGTGGCCGATCTTATTTTCGGCCAGGAGCGGGGGGAGCCGATCGACGCTGAGGCTTGCGATGAGGCGCTCAGCGCCGCCGTGGCAGCGTGTGTCCGCCGCCAGCGCGAAGCCGGCATCGACATTGTCAGCGATGGCGAGATGAGCAAGATCTCCTACGCCACCTATATCAAGGACCGAATCACGGGCTTTGATGGCGACAGTCCCCGCCGCGCGCCGGCCGACCTGGAGGACTTTCCCGGCTTCCTCGAGCGCCAGGCCAAGGGCGGCGGCACGCCGAACTACAGGCGTCCGCGCTGCGTGGGCGAGATTGCGGTCAGGAGCATGGCGCCGCTGGAGGCTGACCTTGAACGCTTCGGCGCCGCGCTCAATGGGGCAGGCGCTTCCGGCAGCTTCATGAATGCCGCCAGCCCCGGCGTGATCGCCCTGTTCCAGCCCAATGATTTCTACCCCGATGACGATGCCTATCTCGAGGCACTGGCCGACGCTATGCGCGCCGAATACGAAGCGATCGTCGCAGCCGGCCATGTGCTCCAGCTAGACAGCCCGGACCTCGGCCTTGGCCGGCACATGATGTTCAAGGACCGGCCAATCGAGGACTATCGCGACCTGGCGTCCCGCCATGTGGAGGTGATGAACCACGCCCTGCGCAATGTCCCGGCCGAGCGCGTGCGCATGCACATCTGCTGGGGCAATTATGAGGGCCCGCACCATTGCGACTGCCCGATGGAAGAGGTGCTGCCCATCGCGCTTGCGGCCAAACCGCAGGGCCTGCTCTTCGAGAACGCCAATCCCCGCCACGCCCATGAATGGACGGTCTTTGCCGAGGCCGAACGCAAGGGCCTGCTCCAGGACAAGGTGCTGATCCCCGGCGTCATCGATTCCACCACGAACTTCATCGAACATCCCCGCCTCGTGGCCGAACGCGTCACGCGCTATGTCGACATCGTGGGTCCGGAACGCGTGATCGCCGGCACCGATTGCGGCTTTTCCACCTTTGCCGGTTTCGGCGCAGTGGACGAGGACATCGTCTACGCCAAGCTCGCTGCACTGGCGGAGGGTGCGGCCCTGGCGAGCGAACGGATCACCGCATGAGTTTCAAGGCCCGCCTGCGAAGCCGGGAACTGCTCGTCGGCACCTTCCAGAAGACACCATCGCCGATGATCTGCGAGATCTTCGGGCGCAGCGATCTGGGTGTGATCTGCCTCGACGCCGAGCATGCGCCCTTCGACAGGGGTGACATCAACGACTGCGTGCTCGCGCTGAAGGCTGTCGGCAAGCCGAGCCTCGTGCGCATTCCGGCCAACCGGCCCGAGCACATTCTCAATGCCCTCGATTGCGGCGCCGATGGCGTGCTGGTGCCCCATGTCATCACCGGGGACGACGCCGAAGCCGTTGCTGCAAACGCCCATTTCGGCACGGGCCGCGGCTATGCGGGCTCAACGCGGGCGGCCGGTTATGGTGCCCGCTCCATGGCGGCGCACAAACGGCAGAGCGCCGCGGCGACCGTGACCATCGCCCAGATCGAAGACGCCGAGGCGCTCGACCATCTCGAGGCCATCTTCTCGGTGCGCGCCATTGATGCCTTCTTCATTGGCCGGGCTGACCTGTCGGTTTCTCTACAGGCCGAGGGCCCGAAGGATGCGACCGTGATCGAGGCGGTTCAGATGATCTGCGCGAAGGGCCGAGAGGCGGGCGTGACCATCGGCATGTTTACCGGTGATCTTGCCGAACTGCCTGACTGGCGGGGGAGGGGGGCGAGCCTGTTCCTGCTGGAGTCCGATCACAGCTTCATGCTTGCGGGCGCAGCCGACCTCGTGGCCCGGGCCCGGTCCTGAGGGTCGGGGCCGACGAACGCCTGCGGGTCACTGCGTCCAGATTGACCGACGGCCATGACGGCGCCGTCGCTGACCATCACGGCCCACTCCAGGGACCGAAAGAGCAAAACAGTGTGGTGTGCCTGCTGGATGGCGGATGGGGAGGG
>CAZXWB010000026.1:0-17449 GCA_964644395.1 uncultured Hyphomonadaceae bacterium
CATCTGCCCGAAGAGGTGAAGGAAGAGCGCTGGCATCGGTTCATGGCGCTGCAGGCGGAGATTTCGGGCGAACGCGCGGCGGCTCAGATCGGCACCGTGCAGCCGGTCATTGTGGATGAAGTTGCGCCCGACGGCATCCTCGCCCGTTCCCGCGCCGACGCGCCGGAGATCGACGGCGTGGTCCACCTGCCGCCTTCAGACGGTATCCAACCCGGCGACATCATCGATGTGAAAGTCTCCGATGCCGACGAATACGACCTCTGGGCTGAACCCGTGGGGCAGATGGCCGAAAGTTAATTATTGACTTTCGATAAACCCCGACCATGATGACAGCCGTAGTCATCAAGGAAGGGACACCCATGAAACGCACCGCCCTCGCCGCCGCCTCCGCCGCCGCCCTGCTCGGCCTGGCTGGCATCGCCCAGACCTCCGGAGCCGAAGCCGGCGAACGCAAGAATTACGATCATTCCGGCTTCGACGCCCTGGAGGTGTCCGGCGGAATCGACGTGGAATTCATGCAGGCCCGCGAATTCCTTGTCAGCGTGGAAAGCCTCGATGGCGGGTTCGACGAGATCGAGATCAAGGTCGACGATGATACGCTCGTGATCCGCCGGCCCGGCGACTACAGCTGGAACAGCGGCGAACAGGCCCGCTTCAGGGTCATGGTGAGCGCGCCGGAGCTCGAAGACATCGAAGTGTCGTCGGCCGCATCGGTCTCCCTGGCCGCGCTCGAGGCCGACGATCTTGACATCGAGGCCTCCTCATCGGGCAGCGTCTCGATTGGCCGGCTCGTGGTGGATGAGCTCGACATCGAGGCGTCTTCGGCCGCCTCGATCAGCGTCACCGGTGGCGCCTGTGAGGAGATTTCCGTGGAGGCCTCCTCGGCCGCCTCGGTCATGGCGGGCAACCTCATCTGCGAGCGCGCCGACATCGAGGCGAGTTCCGGGGCCAGCGTGGAGGCGCGTGGCAATGACGCTGCGAGCGCCGAAGCTTCCTCTGGCGCCTCCGTCACCCTGTTCGGCGCGCCGAAGGACCTCGACAGCGAGGAGTCCTCGGGCGGTTCGGTGGACCTGGCCGGCTAAGGCGTGCGACGGGCTCACACCACGTCAAGCATTTCACTTGCACCGCGGCGCATTCTCCAACAGGCTGAGGTCCGGAGGTGCCATCATGCCCAGATCAGTTGGAAGACTTGTCGCCATTCTCGGCCTGCCGGCGCTGCTCTCGGGCTGCCTGGCCGGGGCGGCGGTCAATGTCGTTGGCGAGACCGTCGAGGCGGGGGTCGAAGTCACCGGCGCCGTGGTCGGCACCACGGTGGATGTGATCGTGCCCGACGGCGATGACGACGAGGGCAAGGACGAGGACGACGAATAAAGCGCTCGGCTTAACTGTTATCCTCGCAATGTGATTTCTGTCCGGGGCGTTGCGGCCCTATATACTGATTTCACCACTGCCATGGAGGTAGACATGAAAAAGACCCTCATTGCCCTTGCGGCCTTGGCCCTGCCGCTGGCGCCGCTTGCCGCCGCAACCGAGATCAAGGTGTCCTTCTCCGAGGACTTCAAGGAAAAGCTCGAGGAGGATTATGGCCTGCGCGAAGGTGAGCGCCTGTCGGAAGATGTCCGCGAGGACCTGCAACGGGCGCTGGACAGGGCCGGTGTCGATCCGGCCCGCATAGAGGTCACGCTGATCGACGCCAAGCCGAACAAGCCAACCTTCGAACAACTCGGCGACAATCCCGGCCTCGATTTCGGCCGCTCCATCTCGATTGGCGGCGCAGCGGTCTCGGCCGTGGCCTTCGACGCGGACGGCAACGAGATCGGGTCGCTCGAATATGACTGGTACGAAAACAATATCCGCGACGTGCTCGGCGCAAGCGTCTGGAGCGATGCCAATCGCAGCTTCCGCTTCTTCTCGAAACGTTTCGCGGAACAACTCGCCGGCGACTGAAACGATTCAGAGTTTCAGCGACACTTGCTCATCAAGGCTGGGCCGGGCCAGCGTCACCGCGCTGAGGCCAGGCCAGTCGGGCCCCAGGCGTTCGGCCACCCAGAGGCAGATGCGCTCCAGTGTCGGGGTTTCCAAGCCCTCCACCTCGTTCAGCAGACCGTGGTCGAGCTCCGCCGCCAGCGCCTTCAGAGCCGCCGTCAGCGTTGCGAAATCGGCCACCCATTCCGCCCCAGGCTCCACGGTGCCGGCAACCGTCACCTCCAGCCGGAAGGAATGCCCGTGCATGCGCGCATAGGGGTGCCCCTCGGGCTTGGCCGGCATGTAATGGGCCGCCTCAAAGGTGACGGCCTTCGTGACCTCGAAGACCTGTCCAGCGGGGTCCTCTCGGCGGATCAGGGAATCCCGATCAGTTTGTGGGTTTGCAAGCTCAGTCGCCATTGGGGGTGCTTCAGACAGTATTCGGTTGCCGCCCGCGTGTTTTCTTCCAGCGCCGGACCATCCATGGGCTGCAGGAAATAGTGCCTGAATGCGAGATGCGCAAATCTTTCCGGCATGGCGAGGGGCTGGGGATAGACGAGTTTCAGTTCATCACCCGTCATTTGCCTGAGTTCCGCGCCCGCCTTCGGGCTGACGCAGATCCAGTCGAGCCCCTCCGGCGCCGCGATGGTGCCATTGGTTTCCACCCCGATCTCGAACCCCTCCGACTTCAGCGCCGCGACGAGGGCGGTGTCGAGTTGCAGCAGGGGCTCGCCGCCGGTGCAGATGACATAAGGCGCGCCACCATGGCCGGACCAGTGCGCAGAAATGGCATCAACCAGCTTCTTCGGCGTGGTGAACTTCCCGCCCCCCGGGCCATCGGTGCCGACGAAATCGGTGTCGCAGAAATCGCAGATCGCCGCGGCCCGGTCGCGCTCCAGACCCGTCCAGAGATTGCAACCGGCAAAGCGCAGGAACACAGCTGCCCGGCCCGCCTGCGCGCCCTCGCCCTGCAGGGTGAGATACATCTCCTTCACGCTGTAGGTGCGGCTCATGCGCCCTCACCCGTTTCCGCTCGCCAGCGCCGGAACCCGCGCGCTCGCAGTTCGCAGGCCGGACAGGTGCCGCACCCCCGCCCCCAGTCGTGCAGCGGTTCGGTCTCTCCGAGATAGCAGGTGTGGGTGGTCTCCCTGATCAGCTCCACCAGCCGGTCACCGCCGAGAACATAGGCCAGCGCCCAGGTCGCGGCCTTGTCGATATGCATCAGCGGGGTGAGGATGCGCGTCGGCCGGTCAAGCCCCAGCGACAGCGCGGCCTGCTGCGCCGCGATCGTGTCGGCCCGGCAGTCGGGATAGCCCGAGAAATCGGTCTCGCACATGCCGCCGATGAGCGTGTCGATGCCACGCCGGTAGGCGAGCGCGCCGGCAAGCGTCAGAAACAGGAGATTGCGCCCCGGCACGAAGGTGTTCGGCAGGCCGGCATCGGTCATGGCGATGTCGACATCATCGGTCATCGCCGTCTCGCCGAGGGATTTCAGCACGCCCGCATCGATCAGGTGGTCTGCGCCGAGGCGTTCGGCCCGGTCGGGAAACATCGCTTCCAGCGCCCGGCGCACATTCTGCCGTGCCACCAGTTCCACGCCGTGGCGCTGGCCATAGTCGAAGCCGATGGTCTCGACATGGGCGAAGCGCTCCAGCGCCCAGAACAGGCAGGTCGTGGAATCCTGCCCGCCGGAGAACAGCACAAGGGCGCGCCCGTTCGCGCGATCAGGTTCTGCCGACACATCCGCCATGAAATCTCCCATTGCGCCCTTCGCGGCCCCGTTGCCGCCTTGGCGCCATCTTTCAACGCTAGCGTCAACATGGATATTCCGACGGGAGAGCCTAAGTGACTAGGGTCGGGATTATTCCAGTGACTGACAATCAGAAGGGAACACAGAATGAATATGCATCAAAACGGCCTCGCCGCCGTCTCGAGCCTGGCACTGCTGCTCGCCGCTTGCGGCACGGAGGACACCGGGACCTCACCAACCGAAACCCCGCCGGCGGAGACCGAGACGGAAACCGAGACCGACACCGCCTCCACCGAAATGGCCGATCCCGCGCCGGCGCCCGAGCCCGAAGCTGCCGAGCCGGAAGCCGAAGGCCCTGGCACGATTGTCGACATCGCCGCCGGCAACGAGGATTTCGCCACGCTCGTGGCGGCGGTCCAGGCGGCTGGTCTTGTCGATACGCTGAATTCCGAGGGCCCGTTCACGGTGTTTGCGCCGACGAATGACGCCTTCGCCGCCCTGCCCGAGGGCACGGTCGACAGCCTGCTCCAGCCGGAGAACAAGGATCAGCTGGTCGCGGTCCTGACCTATCATGTGGTGCCGGGCAAGGTAATGTCGGCCGACCTCGCCGGCGCGGAAACCACCACCGCCACGGTGCAGGGCGCCGAGGTGACCATCGACGCCACGGGCGACAGCGTCATGGTCGGTGACGCCACGGTGACCGCCGCCGATATCGAGGCCTCCAACGGCGTCATCCACGTGATCGACACCGTCATCCTGCCCCCGTCCGACGAATAGGACCTGGGGCCCGCCCCACCCCGCCAACGCCTTGCGGGGTGGGTGCGATGATTCTGCTGAACTTATATTCTAGTGAGGATGGCGGTCGGGCCGAGCGCCTTGCCGCATGCCATGGCCGAGCATCGATCAGGCAGCGTTTGGCCCTTCTCGGTCAGCTGTGCAAAGCATCCAATGCCCGATTTCGGAAGTGGGTGGACATGTTGCTCCCGGCGAATTTCCGCCTATCCCTTGGCGCGGGGCAGGACATCAAGACGGTCATACGTCCGGGTGCCGAAATGCTTTCGCAAGGCAACAACGCATAATTCCGGTCCTCGGATGGCGGACTGTAGGTGTCGGACAGCCACGGACCTGTCCCACACCTTCCGCGTGGAGTTTATCCTCTGGCCCATGACACCTGCGCAGGTCCTGCATTTCCTGAACCTCACGCCGATCTGGTTCTGGCCGCTCCTGGCCTGGCACTTGGCGCGGGTGAACCGCTGGATCGCGTGCCAACGGGCCGCGGGTGCAGAGGGGCTCTATCGCATCGCAACCGATCATCGCGGCCGGCTGTTTGTCAGCTGGGTCGCCCGGCCCGACGCGCCGGTCACACGCTGGACCCATGACGGCCCCAGCGCCTGGGAACTCCGGGATCTCGACTGGGAATCGGCCATGCTCGAGGCCATTGGCCGGCGGAGCACCACGGCGCTCGTCCCGGCGCGCATGGGCGCCGGACGCACCCTGCCCGCAGCGGCAATCCTCGAACCGGGCTAAACCCGAGAACGCAAAAGCATCCCCCCGCGCCGGACTGTCCCCGACAGTGCGGGCAAGGGTGCTGGGTGTCACGCCGCCGGGGTGAGCTGGCGGTTCACCAGGGCGGAATAGTCATTCATCAGCGTCTCGGTGATCTCGCCGGGCGTGAAGCTTGTCCCGCCAATCTCGGAGACCGGCGTGACCTCGGCGGCGGTGCCGGTGATGAAGCATTCGGTGAAGGTCTCAAGCTCGTCGGGCATGATCGCGCGTTCGGCCACGTCAAGGCCGCGCTCCCGGGCGAGCCGGATCACGGTCTGGCGCGTGATGCCATTGAGGAAACAGTCGGCCTCCGGCGTGTGGATCGCCCCGTCGCGGATGAAGAAGACGTTGGCGCCGGTGGCTTCGGCCACCCGTCCGCGATAATCGAGCATCATGGCATCGGCGTAGCCCGCGGCTTCGGCGGCGTGCTTGGCGTCGGTGCAGATCATGTAGAGCCCGGCGGCCTTGGCGTGGCAGGGCGCGGTCTCCGGCGACGGACGCTTCCAGCGTGACCAGGTGAGCCGGATGCCCTTCATCTTGTCGGCGAAATAATCGCCCCAGTGCCAGACCGCGATGGCCAGGTGGATGGTGTTGTTCTGGGCGGAAATGCCCATCATCTCCGAGCCGCGCCAGGCGATGGCGCGCACATAGGCGTTCTCCAGGCCCGATTTCGCGAGCGCCTCGGCCTTGGCGTCCTCGAGCTGGTCTACCGTGCCGGGCACCGCAAATCCGATCATCTCCGCAGACGCGAACAGGCGTTCGGAATGGCGCCGGCTTTCGAAGATCTCGCCGCCATAGGCACGCTCGCCCTCGAAGACCGAGGATCCATAGTGCAGCCCGTGGCTTAGCACATGCAGTTTCGCCTCGCGCCAGGCCACGAAGCTGCCATCCATCCAGATGTATCCGTCGCGATCGTCATAGGGCAACATCGCCATGGTCTTTCCTCCACACCGGCGGCGGGCACGTCGCGGGCGCCTGTCGCAGCGTTCTTGCCAGATTTGTCATTGCGCTCCATTCTCCGGCCAGCACCATGGCTGTCAACCAAAGCGTTTCCTCCCGGTCGGAACGGACCACTGACAACCGTCTCTTCCTGCGCGATGAAGAGCTTGCCGAGGGCGTGCGGCTCATACTCGCCGCCAGCGCGGAACTCGACCGCCTGCTGGAAGCGCCGCTGGCCGATGAAGGTCTCTCGCGCAGCCAGGCCGATGTCCTGCTCGCGATCGGCCAGTCGCCGGGCATCGACGTGGCCGGCCTCAGGGGCCGGCTTGCCATGACGGTGCCGACACTCGCCCGCCTGCTCGGCCAGCTCGACCGCCGCGGACTGGTGGACCGCTCGCATTCCGCCACGCAGGACGCCCGCCGGCGCGCGCTTCACCTGACAGACCAGGGCGCGGCCACGGTCGAACGGCTGAGCGCCCCGCTCCGGCAGCGCCTGAAGGCCGCCTACCGCGCCGCCGGCGCCGAGGACGTCGCCGGGCTGCGGACCGTGCTGGGCGCCCTTGTCGGCGAGCCGGGGTCGTACGGTGCATGAAGGAGCCATCGCACATCCTGATCGTCGATGATGATGACCGCATTCGCGACCTCGTGCGCCGCTTTCTCCACAAGGAAGGCCACCGGGTCACCGTCGCCAGGGATGCCCCGGCGGCCCGGCGAATGCTCACCACCTTCGATTTCGACCTCATCGTGCTGGACATCATGATGCCCGGCGAGGACGGGCTGAGCCTGCTCCAATCCCTGCGCGAGCGCCGGTCCACGCCCGTCATCCTGCTCACCGCGCGCGGTGACAGTGTCGACCGCATCGAGGGTCTGAAGGCCGGTGCCGATGACTACCTCCCCAAACCCTTCGACCCCGAGGAACTCGCACTCCGGGTCGGCGCCATCCTGCGCCGCCAGCCCGACAGGCTGGAGATCGGACCGGTGACGCTGTCGGGCTACGCCTTCCATCCCCAACGCAACGAGCTGTCCGATGGCGCGGAGAAGATCCGGCTGACCGAGGCGGAAACGCAGCTTCTCTCCATCCTCGCCTCGCGCCAGGGCGAACCGGTCTCGCGCGCCGAGCTGGCCGACCTCACCTCCGCCGGCGCCGACCGCTCGATCGATGTCCAGGTCACGCGGCTCCGGCGCAAGATCGAGCCCGATCCCAAGGAGCCGGTCCACTTGCAGACGGTTCGCGGCGTGGGCTACCGGCTCGTGGCCGACTAGGCGACGGTGCATCCATGACCCGGCTTCGCGATATCATGCCGAAGGGCTTCTATGCCCGTGCCATGCTGATCATGTTCGTGCCGATCATCTCGCTCATGATCGGCATGACCTGGTTCTTCTTCGACGGCCATTTGCGCACCGTGAACGAGCGCCTGTCGAACGCCATTGCCCGTGACGCCGCCCTGATCGTGATGACTCATGACCGCGACCCGGCCATGACCCGCGCCCGGCTTGACCTGATCAGTGACATCCAGACCTTCGACCTGGCCATCACGCTGGAATGCCCGGCCGCCGACGACCGCCAGCGCATCGCGCGCGCCTATCCCAGCATCCCCGCAGCCTTTGCCGGCGCCTTCGAGCGCGCCTACCGGCTGAGCTTTACCGGCTCCAACCGTGATGTGCTGGCCTGCGTGGAAAGTGCCGGTGAGGCGCTCGTCTTCAGCTTCCCGCGCAAGCGCGCGGTGATCATCAACGGCCATATCTATATTGTCTGGGTGATCGGCTGCGGCCTGCTCCTGCTGCTCACGGCGTTCTTCTTCCTCCGCAACCAGGTCCGCTCCATCCTGCGCCTGGCGGCGGCGGCGCGCGCCTACGGCCTCGGGCGGGACGCCGATGACTTCAAGCCCGCCGGCGCGACGGAAATCCGCGACGCCGCCCGCGCCGTGATCGACATGCGCAACCGGCTGAAGGCCGCCGCCGAGCAGCGCACCGCCATGCTGGCCGCCGTCAGCCACGATTTGCGCACGCCGCTGACGCGGCTGAAGCTGGAACTGGCGATGATGGAGCAGACCGACGATATCCGCGCGGCGCGCCGCGACCTGGACGACATGGCCTTGATGCTCGACGAATACCTTGCCTTCGCGCGCGGCGAGGAGGGCGAAAGCGCGGAGGAGACAGCCCTTCACGACCTCGTGGTCGAGGAGGCCGGGCGCCATGGCGGCGGTGACCGGCTGGGCTTCGGCCGGCTGGACTCGGCGGTACAGTCGGTGCGCCGGATGGCGCTGCGCCGGGCGGTGTCGAACCTGGTCAGCAACGCCCTCGCCCACGGATCGCGCGCCGAGGTCAGCCTCCATCGCGGCCCCCATGCCAGTGATATCATCGTCGATGATGACGGCCCCGGTATTCCTGCCGGGCAGCGCGAGGAAGCGATGAAACCCTTTGCGCGGCTCGATATCTCGCGCAACCAGAACAGTGCCGGGGTCGGCCTCGGCCTCGCGCTCGCCCGCGACGTCGCCGCCAGCCATGGTGGTGCGCTTTTCCTCGAGGACAGTCCCCTGGGCGGGTTGCGCGTTGTCCTGCGGCTGCCGCGCTGAGGACAAGACCTACTCGAACAGTTTCGAGACGCTCTCATTGTTGGCGATGCGCCGGATCGCCTCGCCCAGCATGTTGCCGAGCGGCAGGACGCGGATCTTGTCCGAGGCGAACGCCTCTTCGCTCGGCCGGATGGAATCGCAGATCACGAGCTCACGCAGTTTCGAGCCGGAGACACGCTCCACGGCGGTCATGTCCTTGGCGGGATCGGCGCTGAGCACGCCGTGGGTGACATGGGCGGAGACGCCCGAGGCCTTCTTCGCGAGCAGTGCATCGGCAGCATTCACCAGGGTTCCACCGGAATCGGCCATGTCATCGACGAGGATGCAGTGGCGGCCCTCGACCTCGCCGATGATGTTCATCACCTCACTGTCGCCGGCCTTCGGACGGCGCTTGTCGACAATGGCGAGATCACAGCCAAGGCGACGCGCCAGTTCGCGGGCGCGCACCACGCCGCCAATATCGGGCGAGACCACCATCAGGTCCTCGCCCTTGTAATGCGCGCGGATATCCTCGGCGATTTCCGGCGCACCGATGAGATTGTCGGTGGGCACGTCGAAGAAGCCCTGGATCTGGCCGGCATGGAGATCGACGGTAAGCACCCGGTCGGCCCCGGCGGTGGAGATCAGATTGGCCACAAGCTTGGCCGAGATCGGCGTGCGCCCGCCGGTCTTGCGGTCCTGGCGGGCATAGCCGAAGTACGGAATCACCGCGGTGATGCGATAGGCCGAGGCCCGGGTCAGCGCATCGATGATGATCAGGAGTTCCAGCAGGTGGTCATTGGCCGGCGCGGAGGTCGACTGGATGACAAACACGTCCTCGCCGCGGACATTTTCATTGACCTGGACGAAGATCTCATTGTCGGCAAAGCGCCGGATCGAGACATCAGTCAGGGAAAGGTCGAGATAATCGGCGATGTCCTGTGCCAGGGGGAGATTGGCATTGCCGCTGATGAGTTTCATGGAACGGGTTTCCTGTTTCATGGCGGCCTCGCTGGTGATGTCTTCGGCGCGGCCCCGGCCACGTTTCGTGACGGTTCTGTAACAGCGAACGGGACAGCTTCAACCGCTCCTATTCAGATTCCGTGCCGAGGGCGATGACCGATGCATTCCGGCCATAGTCAGCCAGGGCCTCATGGGTGTTGCGCCGGTGGGAATGGAAGCGCCCGGCCTCCGAATAGGTGTCCTCGCGCATCACCGCGACCGAGGCCACGCCCGCCGCGAGCAGCCGCGCCTCGATATAGGCCTTGAGGTCGAAATGCGGCCGTCCCCGGGGCCCGGCGGCGAACATGCCCTCCGCCCAGGGGCTGTGGCGCAAGAGGTCTGAGCGGAAATCATGGCCGACCTCGTAGCTCTCCAGCCCGATGCAGGGGCCGAGCACGGCGCAAATGCGTCCGATCTGCGCGCCGAGGCCTTCCATGGCGAGCAGGACCGCTTCACCCACGCCAGCCACCGCGCCGCGCCAGCCGGCATGGGCGGCACCGATGATCCCGGCCTCCGGATCCGCCAGCAGGACCGGCCCGCAGTCTGCGGTGAGGACACAGAGGCCGAGGCCCGGCCGGTCGCTGACCATGCCATCGGCCTTCGGGCGCGTTGACAGGGGTTCGGTGACATGGACCACGTCGCGGCCATGGACCTGGTAGACCGAGGCCAGGTGATCACCGTCGGCCAGGCCAAGGGCGCCTGCGATCCGGGCCCGGTTCTCGGCGACCGCGGCGGGGTCATCGGCACTGCCCGGCCCGGCATTCAGTGTCGCGTAAAGGCCCTGAGACACCCCGCCCTCACGGCCGAAGAAGCCATGCCTCAGGCCAGGCAGGTCGAGGGCGGAATGCTGCAATCGTGGGGGGTGCATGGATTGTCCTTCAGACAGGTTCGAGGCCGGCAGGCGCCGGCAGGTGCGGTGATGACAGGCAGGCAACCTGGAAGGCGGTGCCCATGCCTTCGGGGTCGACCAGGCGCTGGACGCCGGCATGGATGTCCTCCGCCTTTCCCGGATTCGCCCGGATCAGCGCCTGCATGCGGGCCTCCGCGCCGAGACGCTGCAGGAACAGGCCCTGGCCCACGGGACCATGGACGGCGAGCCCGGAGGCTTCGGCGAGGCGTTTCAGGCGCGCAAAGTCCACGTCCACAGTGAGGTCGCATTCGCCGGGACGCGTGAGGGGAGAGACCTGCGCACCGCGGCAATAGGCCCGGAGACTGTCACCGGGCGTTGCGTCCGGCGGTCCGTAATCGATGAAGAGCGCGCGACCCGGTGCGCGGTTCAGGCGCCGGGCGAGGGTCTCCACGGTCACGTCGAGGCCGAGCTGGACCTCAACGGCTTCGGCGTCAGCCGGCGCATCGGCGAGCCGTGCCGGCACCGGACCGGACAGCCCGAAGCCGAGCGCACCATCTTCACCGAGCCCGACCATGCGCTCCCGCCAGCTTGTGCCGTCGCGGACGAACTGGCGCGCCGGCAGGCAGTCGAGAAACTCATTCGCCATGAGCAGCGTGGCCCCCTCGCCCACCTCGGTCAGTTCCGAAGCAAAGCGCGCCGCCCCGCCAAGTCGCTCCGCCTGCAAGCGACGCAGGACCGGGCTCGTCTCGACCAGCGTCACGCAGGCGGCGGAGCGGAAAGCGCTGTAGCTGTCGGTCGCGCGCAGCACGTCATCCATGAGCAATCCGCGGCCCGGCCCGATCTCGACAAGCTGGAACGGGTCGGGCGCGCCGGTCACCTGCCACTCATGGGCGGCCCAGAGCCCGACCAGTTCGCCGAAGACCTGGCTGATCTCGGGGCTCGTCGTGAAGTCGCGCCCCAACCCGGCACCGTTGGCATAGTAGCCATGTTCGGCGTCAAACAGGCAGGCGGCCATATAGGCGGCCACGCTGATGGGGCCGTCACGGCTGATCTGGGCCTTCAGAGCGCCTTCGAGCGCGGTCTCTTGCTGACTCATGCCGCCTTGTCGACGGCCTGGGAGGCATTGGGCGGCGGCTCCGCAGCGTCACCGTCGAGGGGTGGTTTCGTCAGCGCCCGCCAGATCAGATAGCCCCCGCCGATATACATGGGCGCCGACAGGATCATGCCCATGGTCAGCTTGAAGGGCAGGAATTCGAGGAAACCGATATGGGCGTCGGGCTCGCGGAAATTCTCCGCCACGGTGCGCCCGAGCCCATAGCCGATCAGGAACACGCCCGTGGCAAGCCCCGGCCGGCGCAGGATGGCGAACACCCAGACGAGCAGGGCCAGGATCGCAAACAGGAGAAAGCCCTCCAGCAGCGCCTCGTAGAGCTGGCTCGGATAGCGCGGCAGTTCAGCCCCGGAATAGACCCACTCACCGGCCTGCCAGTTATAGGCCTCCGGCGGACCGCCCGGCACCGGCGAGCGTCCCTCGGGAAAGACGACACCCAGATGCTGCGGCCCGTCCGCGGGGATTTCGCGGCCATAGAGCTCGGCATTGGTGAAGTTCGCCACGCGCACCAGTCCGATCCCGACCGGTGCGGCGCAGGCGGCCAGATCGGTGAGACGCAGGAAATGCGTGCCATGCCTGCGCGCCACGTATATCAGCGCTGCGGTCACGCCGAGGAGGCCGCCATGGAAGCTCATCCCGCCGTCCCAGATGCGGATGATGGTCAGGGGGTCGCTGAGCACCGCGCCGGGCGTGAAGGGCAACAGGTAGAACAGGACATAGCCGACGCGCCCGCCGACAATGATGCCGATAATGGCCCAGAAGAGGAGGTCGTCGAGCGCCTCCGGCGTCACCCGCTGGCCGGCGCCTGTGAGGCGCACCCGCCGTGCGAGCACGCCCATGTACCAGAAACCGAAAACGATGCCGGCAATGTAGCCCAGCGCATACCAGCGCAGGGGAAACGGCCCGAAACTGTTGCCAAAGACCTCGAAGGCCGGGATCGTGAACAGGGCCGGCGACCATTCGGGAAAACCCATTCCCGCTGCGGCGGCTGCAAGCATCGACATCGTGACCTCCACCGGCAGGCTACCGCGCGACACCGCGCGCACCCTTCCCATTCGCCATCGGGCACACCATCTGTTAGGCACACCCCGAATACACGCGAAGGGATAGGCCAATGGCGGATCAAAATCCACTGTTCGATGACATGGCAAAGCTGATGACCGGTGCCCTGGGGGCTGCCCAGTCGGCCGGCGAAGAAGCCCGCACCGCCATGCGTGCCCAAGCCGATCGCATGATCGCCAACATGGACCTGGCGTCGCGTGAGGAGGTCGAGGCGCTCAAGGCGCTGGCCCGCACGGCGCTGGAACGCGTGGAAACGCTGGAGACACGGGTGGCGGAACTGGAAGGCCGCGAGGCCGGCTGAGCGATCGCCCCCGAAGGTCTGTTGGACAGCCGCCTGTCGTCCACATGAAGATTGAAAGACACGGGGCTGGTGGCCATGGATCAATGCCGCGACCGTGTTAGCGTAACCCTCGTGCGGACCTGATTCTGCCGCACGGGTTTGAAGGAGGACCTCGGATGAGCCTCGGATTTTCCCAAGATTTTGAAACCGATACCGGTGCGCTGGAGCCCGTCGAGCACGTGCTCGACGCCGCCGGCTGGCCGCAGGAGCGCGGCGACGACACGACGGTACAGTGCATCGCGCCGACCCGCTGGGGCGAGATGGGCGGGCTGTTCAGCTTCCGCGAGGAGCCGCGCTCAGTGCACTACTCCCTGACCCTGGATGTGCGTCCCCTGCCCGGGCGCAAGGGCCAGCTTGCGGAACTGGTCATGCTGGTCAATGAGCGCCTCTGGATCGGGCATTTCGACTATTGGCAGGATGAGGGCGTCATCCTTTTCCGCCACGCCATCGCGCTCGCCGACCGGAGCGAACCCACACAGGGCGAGATTTCCGCCATCCTTGCGGCCTCCATCGACTCGGTGGAGCGCTTCATCCCGGCCTTCAACTTCCTGATCTGGGCGGGCAAGTCGCCGTTGGAGGCGCTGGAAGCGGCCATGTTCGAGACCGAAGGCGAGGCCTGATCCGGCATGGCCGGGGCACCGCTCGAGGTCTGTCTCATCGGCGCCGGGCGCATGGGCCTCGCCATCGCCGAAGGCCTCGTCAGTGGTGGCCGGGCGAGCACCCTGCATGTCGTTGATCCCGCACCCTCGGAGCGCCTGTCAGAGCTGGCGGGCGATGGCAGTGTTCAACTGAACGGTGCCGCGCGGCCGGTTTCGGCGCTCATCCTTGCGGTGAAGCCCCAGGTCTTTGCCAGCGTTGCGCCGACGATCCGGCCCTGGATCGGCGAGGACACCATCATCGTCTCCGTGATGGCCGGTATTTCCATCGGGCAAATGGCCGACGCCCTCGGCACGGGCCACATCGCGCGGGCCATGCCGAACCTGCCCGCCCAGATCGGCGCCGGCGCAACGGCCTTTGCCGTCGGTGACGCCGCCGCACCCGACGCAGAAGCGGTTGCGCGCACAGTGCTTGAGCCGTTGGGCCTGCTCGTCGGGCCGGTCAGTCAGGACCAGATTCCGGCTGTCGTCGGCATTGCCGGTTCCGCGCCGGCCTACATTTTCGCCATGGTGGAGTGCCTGACCGAGGCCGGCATCGCCCAGGGCCTCGACCCTGACATGGCCGCCGCACTTGCCCACCAGACCGCCATCGGCGCTGGCGCCCTGCTCGCCCATGACCGTAGTACCACCGCAGCCGAGCGCCGCGAAGCGGTGTCCTCGCCCGGCGGCGTCACGCTGGAAGCGCTCAAGACCTTGATGGTGCCGGACGGCTTGCCATCTCTCATCCAGGAAACGGTGCGCGCGGCCATCCGGCGCGACCGCGAGCTGGGAGAGAACTGATGAAGCAGGAAGGCCCTCGCGAAAAGGCGGCTATGGCCGCACTCGAACTCGCCGCCGACCGGCCCTGGTCCGACATCACGCTCAGCGACGTGGCGACGGCTTCGGGCTTCAGCCTGTCGGATCTCTATCCCATGACCGGGTCGGAGGCCCTCATCCCGGAGATCGAGCGCCATTTCGACCGCGCCATGTCCGCCGAAGGCGTCGATGCCGGCGACCTGGACCGGGAGAAACTGTTCGACGTGATCATGCTGCGTTTCGAGGCCATGGAAACCCACCGCGCCGGCACCGTCGCCATGTTGTCCCACATCAATGCCAATCCCGTCAGCCGGGCAGCAGCGCTCTACCGACGCCGCGACACCGCCCGCTGGGCGCTTGTCTCCGCCGGGCTCGAGGCCAGCGAAAATCCACTGCTCGGCCAGGCCGCCAACGTTTCGCTGGCCTGGACCATCTGGCAGGCCGAGAAGGCCTGGATGAACGACCATGACAAGGATTTCGCCCGTACGATGGCGAAGCTCGACAAGGGCCTGCGCGACTGGGAGAGCCGCCTCGACCGGCTGAAGAACCCCTTCGGCATGGGCAAGCGGCGCAGGTCGGCGGATCCTGCCGGTGCCGACGTGCCTGAGGATCAGGCCAGCTAATTCGGAGTCCGGCTTGCGCTCCCGCGCCCGCTGACATATACCCCGCGGCTCACGAAAGGGCGGCGCGAGGCCGTTCCTGTCAGGCTGTCACCCCGGCGCAGGCCGGGGCGGACTTCAGGGCGAAGGGAAAAATCATGTCCAAGACAGAAATCAATCTCGAAGTCGACGTGCGCCCGCGCACGGGCAAGGGCGGCGCGCGCGAGGCACGCCGGCAGGGCTTCGTTCCGGGTGTGCTCTATGGTGGCAAGCTCGGCCCCGTGGCGATCAACCTCAAGCGCAACGAGGTGGACAAGGCGCTGAATTCCGGGTCATTCCTCAGTCACATGGTCACCATCACCCACAAGGGCAAGCCGCAGAAGGTGATCCCGCAGGACGTCCAGTTCCATCCGGTCAGCGACCATCCGCTCCATATCGACCTCTACCGCGTCAAGGAAGACCAGGAGATCAAGGTTGAAGTGGCGGTGCATTTTGTCGGCGAAGAGAAGTCGCCGGGCCTGAAGAAGGGCGGCACGCTTAATGTGGTGCGCTATACGGTAGAACTCCTCGTGCCCGCCGGCGACATTCCCGAGAGCCTGGAGGCCGACGTGTCGACGCTGGAGATCGGCGACAATGTGAAAATCTCCGACATCAAGCTGCCGGACAATGCCGAGCCGACGATTACCGACCGCGACTTTACCATCGCCACCATTGCGGGTCGTGCACCGAAGGTCGAGACCGAAACCGAGGAAGAGGTCGATCCGGAGGCCGTGGAATCGACCGAGCAGAAGGACGAGGAATAGGCCGGAAGGACCCCCTCCCCCATGTCACTTCTTCACCGCCTCCTCGGTCTCATCGGCCTGGGAGGCGGTCACGTCTCGCGCCACAGCCAGCAGGAGCGCCCCATGATGATCCTGGTCGGACAGGGCAATCCTGGCACGAAATACGCCGGCAACCGGCACAATGTGGGCTTCATGCTGGTGGAGAAGCTGGCGGCCGACCACGGTTTCGGGCCCTGGAAATCGAAGTTCCAGTCCGAGGTCAGCGAAGGCACTGTGGCGATCGACGGGCGCCGGGAGAAGGTGTTGCTGATGAAGCCGCAGACCTTCTACAATGAGAGCGGACGGGCGGTTTCGGAGGCCGTGCGGTTCTACAAGCTCGCCCCCGGAGACGTCATCGTCCTGCACGATGAGATCGACCTGGCGCCGGGGCGTTTGCGGGTGAAGCGCGGCGGCGGGCATTCGGGCAATAATGGCGTGCGCTCGATCATGTCCCATCTCGGCCCGGAGATCCGGCGCGTGCGCATCGGCGTCGGGCATCCCGGAGACAAGACACGGGTAATGCCGCATGTCCTGTCGGATTTCTCGAAGGCCGACGAGGCCTGGACCGAACCACTCTTCGACGCGGTGAGCCGGTCGGTGTCCTTCCTTGTCTCCGGCGATGACGAACGCTTCCAGACCGAAGTCATGCGCCTGGCGCCGGCGCCCAGGCACGATCCGAAACAGGCGCGCGGGGACTGACACCGCGGCTTCGTTTCGCGCCTGACGCCTCAGACGGCGTGGACGACCAGAAAGACGAACACGCTGTAGAGCAAGAGCAGCACGGCAAATTTCACTGCCGCGGCGATGACATAGGGCCGGATGTCATCCCAGGTCACCTCGCGCGCAATACCCGCCACGGCCTCGGCCACCTCGGCCTCGATGCCGGCCTTGTCAGTGCCCGCCAGCGCCATGACCAGCCGCGCCTGGAGGCTTGTCTTGCGCTCGCTCGCCTCGTTGACGACCTGGTCGAACACCTGGGCGGCGACGATCTCGCTGATGGCGGTGCGCGGCTTCCAGCCATGGCGGTGCAACTCGGCCACGGCCATGCGCAGGGTCGGCCAGTTGACCCAGAGATCACGCAGCAGGAACGCCATAAGCAGCAGCGTGACCATGCCGGCAAACACGCCCGGCCCGATCCAGCCCGCCGCGAAAGCGATCCAGACCGCCGAAAGCGTTCCGGCCTTGACACCGACATTCAGGGCAAAGGCGCGGAAGCTGCGTTTCAGGAAGGCTTCGGCCTCGCCGCGGATGCGCCCGCGGGCGATCTCGGCGGTTTCCTCGATGGCGGCTTCCTTCTGCTTGTCGACCTCGCGGCTCGCCATGGTACGGCCCGCGGCGATGCCGGCACTGACCGCCGCCGCCGCCACCGCGGTGATGCGTTTCCATGGAAGTCTCGACTTGCCGTCTGCCATGCTCCCTAATTCGTTCACCCGCTGCGCCGCTGCAAGCGCTGTGTCGC
>CAZXWB010000027.1:0-17434 GCA_964644395.1 uncultured Hyphomonadaceae bacterium
CAGGGCTATGTTGGTGAATTGTCACCGTCAAGCGTCTCGCTTTCCACAGGCCGGTGGGTTAAAAAGTGATCGCAGCAGTAGAGTGGAGGACGCCATGAACCGCATCGGAAGTTTTCTGAAGGGGGCGAGCGCCCTTGCCCTGGCCGCGCTGGTCGGAATGGCCGCCCCGGCCCATGCTCAGGAACGCGAATTCAACTGGCTGGAGGACGGTTTCGAACTCCCCTCGGGTGAGGGCTTCGACGTCGATGCGCTGATGGAGATGATGCCCAGCGGCCTGACGGTCTCCTATGACGAGGCGGAATTCGACGACGATGTCGGCGCGACGATCATCGAAGAGGTCGAGATCGCCTTCGACCGCCTCAACGGCCTCGCCATCGAGATCGAGGAACTGGTGGTCTGGGGCCTCGACATGGACTATCTGGGCGCGCGCCTCGCGGGCGAGGACGCAGGGACCAGCGGACGTGTGGCCCGCCGGATCGAAGCCTATGACGTGGAACTGACCGGCTTCGAGGAAATGTATGCCGGCTTCCTGGAGGCCTATAGCGGCGCGGTCGAGGGCTCGCTCGAGAACCTGCTCGAGGGCGAGCTCGATGAGGACGCCGCCGAGGCCCTGTCGCTCGAACTCGGCGAGTTCGAAGTGTCCATGGATCTTGTCGTCCTTGATGAATTCGGCCTGCGCGAATGGGAACTCGACCTGGTCGACGGTGAAACGCTCGACGAGAACTGGGCGACGCTGATGCCCTATCTGCAGCGCTATGCGGCCTGGAATCGCGTGTTCGAATTCGGTGGCGTCGCCATGGAAGGCATCGATATCGATTTTGCCTATTCCTCGGGCGATCTGTCCCAGTCCGGTGACTTCGGAATAGACCGCGTCATCTATGAGGGCTATCGCGGCGCCGATGTGAAGCTCAATGTGATCGAGGGTCTCTACGGCTATTTCGACATGGAATTGCCGGAAGACGAGGGCCTGGAGGACATGGGCTCGCTGTCGATCAGCTTCGAGATCAACAATTACGTCGTTGAAGGCATGGAACTGGACAAGCTCATGGGCTTTCTCGCCCGCGGCGAAATGCCGGCCATGGACGAGACCGACCTTCTGAGCCTCGGCACCTGGACGACGGAAGACGCCTTTGCCAAGTTCAACGATCGGCCCTTCTACAGTGTAGAAAAATCGGTCACGGAACTCGATGAGTGGCACTGGCTGGTCCCGACGCGCATCCGGGCGAGCGTCACAAACCTGACCTATGACATCGAAGGCTATGTCGGCAGCATTCTGGACATGGTTGGCGAAGACGACCTCGACCGGGAGGACATGAATACCTTCTATGATGTCGTGAACGTCCTCGACGATTACGATCTGGCCCGTCCGAGCTTTGATTACAGCGTGATGTGGGACTGGTCGCCGGAGACCGGCAAGGCGTCGGCCGGCCTCGGCCTCGGCCTCGATGGTTACCAGCGCATGGCCCTGCTCCTGACCGGCGGGCTGCCCGACTATGACAGCGTGGCCGACACGGTTGCCGATGACTTCTCCGCCGTGGACAATGACAGCCTCAGGGAGGCCCTCGAGCAGATGTCCTCGCTGGCGTCGCTGCGGATGGAGATCATCGATGAGGGCGGGTTCGAGAAGGCCTTCCCGATGATCATCGACATGGCCAAGCTGTTTGAAGGCGAAGAGGGCGCGGAATTCCTCGCCAATGCCACGCCCGACAGCCTGCGGAGCTTCGTCACCGGCGGGATCACGTTCGGCGCCGAACGCGCCTCGGAGATCGTGCCCCAGGCGCCGGCCTTCGCCACCGAACTCGTGAATTTCATCGAGGCGGGCGGGCGGTTCTCCGTCAGGGTCGAGCCCAGCGAGCCGATCAGCTCGGAGACCGCCGACGAGCTGGAGGAGATCATCGATGCCGAAGATGCCGAGGCGCTGATTGACTATCTCGGCGTGGAAATCGAGCATCAGGGCGACTGAGCGATCACGCTGAAAGGGCCCCTATGGCGCGCAGACTTGTCCTCGTCACCGGTGCCTCGGCCGGCATCGGTGCCGAGTTTGCCCGACAGTACGCCGCGGCCGGCTGGGACGTGGCGCTCACCGCCCGGCGCACCGACCGGCTCCAGTCCATCGCCGCGGAGATCGAGGCGGACTACCGGATCGCCGCGCTGACCATTGCCGAGGATCTCGGAAGTGACGGCGCAGTGGACCGCATCCTCGCCACGGTGGCCGAACATGGCCGGCGGGTGGACGGGCTCGTGAACAATGCAGGCTACGGGCTGCCGGGCACCTTCCGGAACACAAGCTGGCAGGAGCAGGAAACCTTCCTGCAGGTCCTTTTCCGCGCGCCCGTCGAGCTGGTCCACAAATGCCTGCCCGGTATGGTGGAGCGCAAGTTCGGGCGCATCATCAATGTGTCCTCACTGGCAGGCTATGCGCCCGGCTCGAAGGGACACACGCTGTACGGTGCCGTGAAGGCGGGCTTGATCAGTTTCTCCGAAAGCGTGCAGGCGGAGTGCGAAGGCCTGAACGTCAACTGCACCGCGCTCTGTCCGGGATTCACCTGGTCGGAATTCCACGATGTGAACGGCACGCGAGAGGCAACCGAAACCATGCCGAAATGGCTCTGGATGGAGGCGCCGCCGGTGGTGCGCGCCGGGATCAGGGCCGTGGAGAAGGGCCAGCCCGTCGTCGTGCCCGGCGCGGTGAACAAATGGCTGGCAACCCTGACAAAGGTCCTGCCGGAGCCCGTGGCGCGGAGCCTGGCCAAGAGCCAGACACGGAAGTTTCGCCGCACCGATGCCGACCCGTCGTGAGCCGAGACTCGTTAGCGAATACGCCTCGTTTCACTCCGCATCTCCGCTTAAGATTCCTGATTTTGCGAAACTATCCGTTCGCAAACGATTCCGTTTGCTCCGAAGTTGCTTCAATGACAGCCGCCACCCATCCGCTTGCCGCCCATGCCGCCGCCGCGACGCTGGAAGGCAAAGCGTGCCGCCGGGGCGCTGAGCACATAGGATGAGCGCCCGCCCGACGTCCCGCCGACGATCACCGTACTGCCCCCGCCATAGACCCCGCCGGTGCCGACATCATAGCCGACGCCACCGCTGTAGGGCCCGCCATAGCTTCCCGGTGCGAGGTAGGTCGTCGTCGCTGTCGGTGCGCAGCAGCAGCACGAACCCCCCGAGGTGACCTGGCGGGTATAGGTCGGCCCTCTGGTGATGATGCGCGTGGTCGTGGTCGGCGCGGTCCGTGTGACGGTGCGATAGGTCCGTTTCGGCGGGTGGACGTAGCGCCGCGTCGGCGTGGTGTAGGAGTATGTGCGCGGGGGATGGCTGTATCCGCGGGGATGGGGCTTGTGGGTGCCAAGGGGCGCCGGTGCTTCCACGGTCCGGGTTTTCTTCATGCCGTCGGCCGCCGCGGTGCCGGCCAGGCCGAGGGCGGCAAGGCCCAATGTGCACAGGGCCAAGAGCAGGGCGGTGAAAACGAGCTGTCGCACGGGCGATCCCTCCGGTTCTGGTTTCGCTCTCGAAACTAGACCCAACCGGTTGCGACCGCAATCACACACCCGTCCAGGGCGAGGCCCGTGCACCATTTCGCCTGCAAGGCCGTGGTTCGACGGGGCTCAGAAGTCGTAGGCGATGCCCTTGCGCTCCCAGTCGCCATAGCGCGTCGGCTCCTTGCCCGAGGGGCCGCCTTCCTCGTCGGCGCGTTCGGCCTCCAGTCGACCTTCTTCCGCCTCGAGAGCCTCCCGGCGGGCCCTGGCCTCGTCCAGCGCGCGCCTGGCGGCCGGCGGGAGCTCGCTGTCTTTCTTTTCGTCTTTTTCCGTTTGTTCACTCATCTTTCACTCGCGCAAACTGTTAACTCTGCCCATATAGTTTTCCAGCCTTCGTTCACGACTGGCCAAGGCCGACAAATCAGCCCACTTCTACCACAGGTGGTGATTCTGCAGGCAATCGGCTGGCTTGAGGAGACCCGACACCCATGCACATGCGCACATATATGTTGCTCGCGGCCCTGACAGCCATGTTTGGTGGCGTCGGGTACCTTGTCGGTGGCCCTGTGGGCATGGGGATTGCGCTCATCGTGGCCGTGGCCATGAACGGTTATGCCTACTGGAACGGCGACAAGCTGGTTCTGCGCATGCAGGGCGCCCATGAGATCGACGTGGCCACGGCCTCGCCTGTGGTGCGCACTTTCGTGGACGATGTTCACAAGCTGGCCGATGGCGCGGGCCTGCCCCGCCCGAAGGTGTACATCATCGACACGCCGCAGCCCAACGCCTTCGCCACGGGCCGTGACCCGAAGCACGCAGCCGTCGCGGCGACCACGGGCCTGTTGTCCATGCTGAGCCGGCAGGAAGTGGCCGGCGTCATGGCCCATGAGCTGGCGCATGTGCAGAATCGCGACTCCCTTGTCATGACGATCACCGCCACGCTGGCCGGTGCCATCACCATGCTGGCCAACATCGCGCTCTTCTTCGGTGGCAACCGTGACCGCGGGGGCGTGATAACGGCGCTCCTGATCATGGTGCTCGCCCCGGCGGCGGCGGGAATTGTCCAGATGGCCATTTCGCGCTCGCGGGAATATGGCGCCGACCGACGCGGCGCGGAGATCTGTGGCCAGCCGCTCTGGCTCGCCTCGGCGCTCGAGAAGATCGAGCGCCATGCCCATTCGGTGCGCAACAAGCGTGCCGAGGCCAGTCCTGCCATGGCGCACATGTACATTATCAATCCCCTGGCCGGCGTGAAGCGTGACAATCTCTTCTCCACTCACCCGACCACGGCCAACCGTGTCGCTGCGCTGCGCCGCCTCGCCGGGGAGATGGGCGAGGGCGGTATTCCGTCGGCTGATGTCGGGCCCTGGGGCGGGCAGAGCCCGGTCCTGCCGCCTGAAAGCGCAGGCAATGACAATGACGGCCCACGCCGGCGCCGCGGACCCTGGGGATGAGCCAGCGTGACCGGCCCGGCAAGACCCGTGCGCCGCAGACCCCCTCACCGCCGCCACTGACGCCTTTTGTGCGGGCCCGTATCGCTGCGGCCGACCTTCTCATGCGCACACTTGAGGAGCGCCGGACCTTCGATGAGGCGCTGGCGCGTTCCGATGCCTTTTCCGGCCTGAGCGGGCCCGACCGGGGCTTTGCCCGCGCCATGGCGAGCGCCGCCCTGCGCCATCTCGGCCGGATCGACTCCGCGCTCGCTCCATTCCTGCAGCGCCCGCTGGACACCGCCACGCCCGGCGCCCGCGCGCTCCTGCGCATTGGCGGAGCGCAGCTCTTCGTCCTCGGCACGTCCGACCACGCCGCTGTGTCGGAGACGGTGGCCGCCGCCGGTCGCCTGCCGGGCACCGCCAATGCGGCGGGTTTCCTGAACGCGGTGCTGCGCAAGGCCGCGCGTGCCGTGGCGGCCTTCGAGGCGACGCCGGCACTGTCCGCCTGGCCCGCCTGGCTCCGGGGCGCCATGATCGACAGCCTCGGCCGAGACGCGAGCGAGGCGTATGCCCGCGCCGCCCTCGAAGTTCCGGCCCTCGACGTGACCGGCGCGCCTGACGATATCGAAGACATCGCGGCGCTGACTGGCGGACGGGTCCTGGCGCCGGAAACCGTCAGGATCGAGGGCGCCGGATCGCCCGAGGACCTGCCCGGATATGAAGCGGGCCAGTGGTGGGTACAGGACCGCGCCGCCCAGGTCCCGGCCCAGCTTTTCGGCGACGTGGCGGGCAGGACGGTTCTGGACCTTTGCGCAGCTCCCGGTGGCAAGACGCTGCAGCTGGCCGCGCGCGGCGCACAAGTCGTCGCGCTCGACCGGTCACGGTCGCGGCTGAAGCGGCTCAAGGCGAACGCCCGCCGCACGGGACTGGCGGAGCGGATCCGTGTGGTGGAGGCCAATGCCGAATCCTGGAGTCCCGAGGCGCAGGTGGACCATATCCTGCTGGACGCGCCCTGTTCGGCGCTGGGGACGCTGCGCCGCCATCCCGAGGGCGCGTGGATCAAGTCGGTCGACGACGTCGCCGGCTTTCCCACCGTCCAGTCGCGCTTGCTGGCCGCGGCGGCGGAAATGCTCTCGCCGGGCGGAACGCTGGTCTATTGTGTCTGCAGTCCGATCCGGGCCGAGGGTGTCGATGTGGTGGAAGCCGCCCTTGCCGAAGGGCTCTTTGCACGCGCGCCGATCGATGCCGGGGCCGCCGGGCTCCCGCGCCACTGGGCCACAAGCGAGGGGGATCTGCTCACCCTTCCCGCCCCCGATCTGCCGGACGGTCTGAACGATGCGTTTCATATTTCCCGCCTGAGGCGAGTGTAGGTTACGGCGCGTTCATTGACGACGGAAAAGAATTCATGGGCCGTTCAGAGCCAATGGTGCATCACCGCATCGTCGAATACTCGTGCGAAAGGAGCACACAGATGACAAAGACTTATGCCCTTGGCCGGACCCGCGCCGGTTTCGCCGCCATCGCCACCGCCGTTGCGCTGACCCTCGGCGGCTGCGCCAGCAATTATGGCGGCAACACCGTCAGCTCCGATGCCGTCGGCGTCGCAGCCACCGTGCGCCCGGGTTATGTGACGGCCGTGCGCGAAGTTCAGATTTCGCCGGAACAGTCGATCCTCGGCGCCGTGGTCGGCGGCGCGCTCGGCGGCCTGGCCGGTTCCGAGCTTGGCGGCGGCGACAAGGCCCAGACCGCTGGCGGCATTGCCGGTGCGGTGATCGGTGGCGTGGCCGGTAACGAGGCCGGCAAGCGGCTCAACACGCGCAAGGGCTTCGCATACATGGTGGAGTTCGACACCGGTGATGTGAAGGAGATCATCCAGGGTGCCGATATCCTGATCCAGCCGGGCACCCGCGTGAACGTGACCTTCGGCACCGACCGCGTCCGTGTCGCGCCCGCCGGCGGCGTGGTTGTCCGGTAAGGGAACGACCCGTCCCTTCAAATCGGGACGATCTTCATAACGACTTTGACAGGCGCTGCGCTCCACCGGGGTGCAGCGCTTGACACATGAGCCGTCATATCGCCCATGGGGGTCATGTCAGCGGCTGAAACATCCCCCACGGCCGGAGGCCAGATCACCGACGACGCTGCACTCTGGCGCCGCCTGCGCGGGGTTCTGGGGGAGGATTTCCGCGCGTCGCCGATATACCGCACCAAGCTTGCCGGGCCGACACCCGAGCCCTTCCGTATCTATCCGGCTGACCTGTCGCCGCCCAATGCCGACCGGGCCGAGGCACTGGCCGCGCGCCGTTGGCGCTACGGTCAGGAACGGATCGTTCTGGACGAGGGTGAGATGCCCTGGTCCCGGCCGGCCCCCTCGCGCCATTTTGCCGACCGGCTGCACCGTTTCGACTGGCTCTCCCATCTCATGTCCGTGGACGAACAGCAGGCCTGGGCGCGCCGGCTCGTGGATCATTGGTGTAAGGAATTCGGGGGGTTCAACCCCTTTGCCTGGCGCATCGGTATCACGGCTGACCGGGTCTGGAACTGGCTGAAAGCCGGCGCGGAGCTTTTCGACGCCGACGGTGAGGAAGCGCGCGAGACGCGCCGTTCCGTGCTCGCCCGCCAGGTGCGGCACCTGAATGCGAGCCTTGCCGCCAGCCCTGATGCCGCCGCACGCTGGCGGGGGGCGTGCGTCCTCGTGGTGGCCGCGCTCGCCTATGGCGATACCGACCAGCGCCTCGATGAAGCTGTCGAGCGACTAAACATGGAAATGACCGCGCAGATCCTGCCCGATGGCGGCCATGTCTCGCGCAGCCCCGAACGCCTGCTGCATGCGCTGATCGACGTGCTGACGGTCAAGGACGTGTTTGAACGGTCCGCCCGGACGCCGCCGGATTTCCTCGACAAGTGGATCCGTCGCATGGCACCGATGCTCGGCTTCTTTGTCGTTGGGGATGGCGGGCTGGTGCCCTTCAATGGCGGCGGCGAGAGCCGTGCGGAGCTGGTCCGGGCGGCGCTGGAGCGCGCCGACCAGCCGCGGCGGAACTTCATGTTCGCGATGAAATCGGGTTTCCAGAAGCTCGCGGCGGGCGATACGCTAGTCGTGCTGGACGCGGGCGCCGGGCCGGACATGCCCTTTGGCGATTTCGCCCATGCCGGCTGCCTCAGCTTCGACCTCCACGCGGGCGGCGCGCGTCTTGTCACCTCGTGTGGCGGCTCGCGGGACGTCAGTCCGCGCTGGCAGGACAGTGTGCGCTCCACGCGCGCCCACTCCAGCCTGTCGCTTGCCGGCCTCGAGATCGGCCGCTGGGAGACCAATGAGGACACGCGGCTGGAATTCCTCACCGGTCCCGAAGGCATTGCCGCAAAACGGCTGGAGGAAGACACCCGCGATGTCTGGTTGGAGGTGCAGCATGGCGGCTGGCGCGATCGCTTCGGCCTGGTCCACAAGCGCCGTCTGTTCCTGACAAGTGACGGCGAGCGCCTGGCGGGCGAGGACACGCTGGTGCGGCCCATCTCCCAGGGTCCGGCGGAAGACCTGACGCCGATCGCCTTCGAACTGCGCTTCCACCTGCATCCCGATGTCAGGCCGGAGACCGCTGGCGATGCGGTCCGGCTGATCCCCGAGCGCGGCGATATCTGGCGTTTCAAGACCAGTCACCGCGATGTGCGTATGGAGACCACCTACTATGTCGGTCGCGGACGCCTCGAACGCAGCCACCAGATCGTGCTGTCGGGCCATGCCGATCCCGCCGGTGACGGCCTCAGGCCGCCCAATTGCATCAAGTGGGCCTTCCTGCGGGAGCGGGTGCGGTGACGTCGCCGGAGCGGCGGGCCCTTCGCGGCAAGCTTGCCACGCTGGGCTTCGACCTGGCGAGCGCTGCGACCGCCATGTTCCTTGCCACCGAGCTCGGTTTTGCCCTGGAGGGGCTGGAGGCTAGCGGCGGCCAGATGGTGGTCGCCGGTATCGTGATGGCGGCGGGTTTTGTCGTCGCCGCGCTGGTCGCCCTGTGTCTCTTGCGGATCCACCACCAGGTCTGGCGGCACATGGGCGCCAGCGATGCCTGGCGGGTCGGCCAGGCGGCCCTGCTGGCGGTGCTGCTGTTTGTGCCGGTGCTGATGTTCTTCGGTGCGAATCTCGAGCTTCCGCGTACGGCCATCCTGATCGTGATCCCGCTCTGGCTCGGCGCCCTGTTTGCCGGACGCATGATCGCCCTGTCGCGCTCCACCGAACGCCCGCTCCGCCTGTTCCGGACGATTGAAGAAGACGCGCCGCGCGTTCTGCTCGTCGGGTTCGCCAATGACGTGGCTGCGGCGCTGCGCAATGGCAAAACCGCCCGGTCGATCCAGGCGCTGGGCATCCTCACGCTCGATGCGCCGGAAAAGGGGCGCGCCATTCAGGGCGTCACGCTGATTGGCGGGACCGAGGCGCTCGGCGAGGCCATCGACCTGATGCAGGCCCGGTATGGCGAGGTGCCCTGGATTGCCATCGCCGGGGATCCGCGCGCGCCGGAGCAATTGTCCCATGTGCTTTCCACGGTTGCCGAACGCGGCTCGAAGCTCATGGCGCTGTCGACAGGTCGGGGCGAGGCGGCGCTGCGCGCACTTAAGCCGGCGGATCTTCTCGGACGGCCCGAGCACAGCCTCGACACATCCCACCTCGACCGGCTGATCCGGGGCAAGCACATCCTGGTGACAGGCGCCGGGGGATCTATCGGAAGCGCGCTGGTGCGGGCCTGTCTGCCCTTTGAGCCAGCCGCGCTCACCCTGTTCGAACAATCGGAATTCAATCTCTACCAGCTCGTGACCGAGCTTGACGACAATCATCCCGGCATCCCCTCGCGCGGACGGATTGGTGATGTTCGCGATGTTGATCGGTTGCGGCAGGTGTTCGAGGAGGCGCGGCCCGACATTGTGCTGCACGCGGCGGCGCTGAAGCATGTGCCGCTGGTGGAGGACAATCCCTGCGAAGCGGTGCTGACCAATGTGCTGGGTGCACGCAAGGTGGCGGATGCAGCGGCTGCTGTCGGTGCGGAACGCTTCGTCTTCATCTCCTCCGACAAGGCGGCGCGCCCCTCCTCGGCAATGGGCGCCACCAAACGGCTCGCAGAGATCGCCCTGTCGGAATTCGCCACACAGTATCCAGAGATGGCCATCGCCATGGTGCGCTTCGGCAATGTGCTGGGGTCTTCCGGCTCGGTCGTGCCGCGTTTCGAAGCCCAGATCCGCGCCGGTGGCCCGGTCACAGTCAGCCATCCCGACATGACCCGCTACTTCATGACCATCGAGGAATCCGCCCAGCTCGTGCTTGCAGCGGGTTCGCTGGCGGCGCCGGGCGGGGCGGCCAGCCTTTTCATGCTCGACATGGGCGAGCCGGTCCGCATCGTGGAACTGGCCGAGACCATGATCCGGCTATCGGGCAAGGTGCCTTATCGAGAGATCGACGTCGTCTTCACGGGCAGCCGTGATGGCGACCGGATGCATGAGGCCCTGACGGGCTCCGACGAGCTGCCTCGACCGACCGAGATTGAAGGCATCTTCGCTGTCGATCGGGACGGCGAGCAACTGCCCGATGCGCTGGTTTTCCGGCGCCTGGTCGAGACTGCGACTGCGCGCGACAACGGTGAAGCGTGCAGGGCGCTGGCCGCGCTCGTGCCGGGTTATGCCGCAGGCGGGCAAAGCGCCGCCTGACGCTGGCCAGGCTCCGACCTGCCTTGACCTCTGCGGCGCTGATGCTACCCGCTCGCCTTCCACCTGCCCTTCCCACGGAGCCGCCCCGCCATGGACCATGCCCACGCCGTCAGCATTCGCCGCGCCCTGATCTCGGTCTCCGACAAGACGGGCCTGGAGGACCGTGCGCGCCGGCTAGCCGATCTCGGCGTCGAGCTTGTCTCCACCGGCGGCACGGCCAGCGCGCTGAAGGCGGCTGGCCTGGCCGTGCGCGATGTATCTGAACTGACCGGCTTTCCGGAAATGATGGACGGGCGGGTCAAGACACTGCATCCAGGGGTGCATGGCGGTATCCTGTTCCGCCGCGACCTGGACAGCCACCGGGCGGATGCCACCGCCCATGGCATTGAGCCGATCGACCTGGTCTGGATCAATCTGTATCCCTTCGAGACGACGCTGGCTTCAGGGGCCGATTTCGAGACCTGTGTGGAAAACATCGACATTGGTGGACCGGCCATGCTGCGCGCTGCGGCCAAGAATGCCGATGCGGTGACGGTCTGCACTGACCTGGAGGACATGGACGCCGTGGTCGGGGAAATGGCGGAGACCGGCGCCACCGGCCTTGCCACCCGCCGGCGACTGGCGGCCAAGACCTATGCCCGCACCGCCGCCTATGACGCTGCCATCTCGAACTGGTACGCCCGCCAGGCCGGAGACGACGCCCCTGACTGGATGGCCGTCGGCGGCAGGCGCGCTCTGACGCTGCGCTATGGCGAGAACCCGCACCAGAAGGCGGCCTTCTACACCATGGGCGGCGACCGACCGGGCGTGGCCACCGCGCGCCAGGTTCAGGGCAAGGAACTGTCCTACAACAACCTCAATGACACCGATGCGGCCTTCGAACTGGTCGGGGAGCTTGGCACCGAGACGCCCGCCGTGGCCATCATCAAGCACGCCAATCCCTGTGGTGTGGCCATGGGCACGAGCGTGCTGGCGGCCTATCGCGCGGCACTGGCCTGCGATCCGGTGTCGGCCTTCGGCGGGATCGTCGCGCTGAACCGCCCGCTCGACGCCACTGCGGCAGCGGCCATCACCGAGATCTTCACCGAGGTGGTGATCGCGCCGGGCGCCGATCATCGCGCGCAAGAGATTTTCGCCCGGAAAAAGAACCTCCGGCTCCTCCTGACCGAGGGCGTGCCCGACCCCGCCGGCTCCGGACTGACAGTGAAGACCCTGGCCGGCGGACTGCTGGTCCAGTCGCGCGATGGCGGACGGGTGTCGCCGGATGAGCTGAAAGTGGTGACCGAGCGCGCGCCGTCGCCGGAACAGATGGCCGATCTCCTCTTCGCCTGGCGCGTGGCCAAGCACGTGAAATCAAACACTATCGTCTATGCAAGAGATAGCGCGACGGTGGGGATCGGCGCTGGCCAGATGAGCCGGATCGATGCCGCCCGGATCGCGGCACGCAAGGCCGAGGACGCCGCGGCTGCGGCTGGCTGGGCCGAGCCCAAGACAAAGGGCTGCGTCTGTGCCTCCGACGCCTTCTTCCCCTTCCCCGACGGCTTGCTGCAGGCCGCTGAAGCCGGGGCCACGGCCGTGGTCCAGCCCGGCGGGTCGATCCGTGATGATGAAGTCATCGCCGCCGCCGACGCTGCAGGTCTGGCCATGGTGTTCACCGGCATGCGTCACTTCCGCCACTGAGGATGTACGGGGCTCAGCCCTCCTCGCCCCACGGTGGGGGTGGCGGACTGACAGGGGTGGAAAGATCAAAGGCAATCCGCAGCGTGCCGGCGTCGGCCCCAATGCCGCCCGGGCCGAAACCGTAGACCAGAATGGTGTCACTGGCTTGCCATTCAAGCTGGTGCGTGCGGCCGGCGCCCGTGACCAGGCCAGCAACGCTGGGCGTTTCGATCTCTGGAGCCGGGCCATCCGGCGGAAAGATGGCGCGCAAGGGTGTGGAGGTCTCACCACTCGATCCGCCATAGCCATCGGTCCGTGCCGGGGATCCGTCGGGGCGCAGGACCCTGTGGCGGAGTTCCAGGCCGTCGCGCGTCCGGGTCAGGACAAGAATGAGCCCTCGGGCATTGCCGATGTGCAGCGGCATTGACAGGGTGTTGCCCGTGCATTCGCGCAGGTGAAGCACCAGCGGCTCACCGCTCAGGGCATCCATGGCCGCCTCGTCCCTTGTGACCTGGCCGCCAAAGGCCTGGCCGCAATAAGGCTCCAGAGCTTCGAACAGGGCGTGCTCCTCTGGCGGACCAGAACAGGCGGCCAGGATGAGGATGCTGGCGGCGGCAGCGGCGCCGGGCGACGGGAGGATCGAAACTCTCATGCCGGCAACCTATCGGGCGAGGTCTCCGGAGAACAGTGAGACTTTTGCAAAGACCCGGGCTGGAAGCGGGCGGCCAAGAAAAAGGCCCGGCAGCGATGGCCAGGCCTTTTGTGGTGATGAATATGCCCCGCTCAGGCCGGTTCCGGTTCCCCACCGCCGAAGCCGCCTTCATCGCGGGGCTTCTTCTTGCCGGCGACGGGCACAGCGGAGGCGGGGCCGGTGTCGTCGGGCTCGTCATCAATGACCTCCCGCTCCGGCTTGCGGCCCTCCAACAGGCCCTTGATCTCCTCGCCGGTGAGGGTCTCGTATTCCAGCAGCCCTTCAGCGATGGCTGTCCACTGGTCACGATGCTCGCTCATGATCCGGCGGGCGTCATCCATACCGGTCTGCACCAGCGTGCGGACTTCCTCCTCAATCTTGCGCTGGGTTTCCTCGGAGATGTGGGAGGACTGCACCAGCTGCTGGCCGAGGAAGACCTCGCCCTGATCATCGGCGTAATCAATGGGGCCGATGGCATCGGACAGGCCGAAACGGGTCACCATGGCACGGGCGAGGCGCGTGGCCTGCTGAATGTCGGAGGCGGCCCCGGCGGTTACATTCTCATCGCCAAACTTTAGCTCCTCCGCTACGCGACCGCCCATCATGATGGCCAGGCGCGAGACCATCTCGATCCGGCTCATGGACATCTTGTCGTCCTCGGGCAGCTGCATCACCATGCCGAGCGCGCGCCCGCGCGGGATGATGGTCGCCTTGTGGACCGGGTCGGCGGCGGGAACCTTCATGGCAACAATCGCGTGGCCAGCCTCGTGCCAGGCGGTCAGTTCGCGTTCCTTGTCGGACATGACCATGGAGCGGCGCTCCGGTCCCATCATCACCTTGTCCTTGGCATCCTCGAACTCGCGCATGGCGACCACACGCTTTCCGCGCCGGGCCGCCAGCAGGGCGGCCTCGTTGACAAGGTTGGCGAGGTCGGCGCCGGAGAAGCCCGGCGTGCCGCGCGCGATGATCTTCGGCTTCACGTCCTTGGCGATGGGCACGTTGCGCATGTGCACCTTCAGGATCTTCTCGCGACCGGTGATGTCCGGGTTCGGCACGGTGACCTGGCGGTCAAACCGGCCGGGACGCAGCAGCGCCGGGTCGAGCACGTCGGGACGGTTGGTTGCGGCGATGAGGATGATGCCCTCATTGGATTCAAAACCGTCCATCTCCACCAGCAGCTGGTTCAGCGTCTGCTCGCGCTCGTCATTGCCGCCGCCAAGGCCGGCGCCACGTGAACGGCCCACCGCGTCGATCTCGTCGATGAAGATGATGCAGGGGGCGTTGCGCTTGGCTTGCTCGAACATGTCACGCACGCGCGAGGCGCCGACGCCAACGAACATTTCCACGAAATCGGAACCCGAAATCGTGAAGAAGGGAACATTGGCCTCACCCGCCACGGCGCGGGCGATCAGCGTCTTGCCCGTACCGGGCGGGCCAACCAGCAGCGCACCCTTCGGAATCTTGCCGCCGAGCCGTTGGAACTTGGCCGGATCCTTCAGGAAGTCGACAATCTCGACGAGTTCCTCCTTGGCCTCATCGACGCCGGCAACATCGTCAAAGGTCACGCGACCCTGTTTCTCGGTGAGCAGCTTGGCCTTGGACTTGCCAAAACTCATGGCCCCGCGCCCGCCACCTCCGGCCTGCATCTGACGCATGAGAAAGATGAAGAAGCCGAGCAGGATGATCAGCGGGAGGAGGTTGATCAGGAGCGATCCCAGCGAAAAGCCGCTATTGGTTGGCTCGACGGTGACACTGTCGACGCCGGCCTCGGACAGGATGCGCGGCAGGTCGGGATCGAAGGCGCCCTTGTTGGTGTAGTAGCGGTTCCCGTCGGCCGTGAGGCCGCTAACGCGGTCATCGCTCACCTCGGCGGTGCGGATGGCGCCCGATTCGGCCTGGGCGAGCAGCTCGCTATAGGAAATTTCAGTGGCGTTGCGGGGCTCGCCATTGCCTTGCATCGACACGAAGAGCGCGACGAGCAGCGCGACGATGAGGCCCCAGAGCGCGAGATTGCGCATATTCATCGGTGGTACCTTCCTCTTTCTGTCACTTAGCATGTAACATAGTGCTGTCGCTCCGCGAAAACGACTCCCCGCGCACGAATCGTCACACGGACAGGTCGGCGGCGAGCAGATTCCGTCCATGATCAAGGCGGTGTGCCACACAATCGGTGACATGGACGCCCGCCACCGGCTCCAGCGCGGGCAGGCCGATCAGTGCGCCGTCGCGGGCCTGGCAGGCCAGCTGGCTCATGCGCGCCGGCACGGGCAGGGTGCGCAGCCGGGCGCGGGTCGCCGGCGGCAGGGCCCTTTCGGCATCCAGCACGCCGAATTGCAGCGTCCTGCCGGGCGCATCGACGCCGATCCGGTAGCGTCCGTCCCAGCAGGCCTCGCCGCGGTGGCCGAGCGTCACCGGCCGGGACACCTCGCCGGGGTCGCGCGCGATGAAGATCGTTTCGCCGCGGCGCCAGGCGAGGGCCCCGCCAAGGGCACTTGGCCGCGTGTCTCCGCCGGAGAGGTGTTCGGTGCAGAGCGACAGCGACCCGCGCCGGGCGAGCCGGTCGGTGCCGGCGGCACAAGCGAGCGCGGTCTGCAGAACGCGCATGCGCACCGTCAGGGGCGCGCGGCGCCAGTCGGTCGATGCGATGGCGATGACGCCACCCGGCCACGCTTCGCTCGCCGTCAGGAGTTCCAGAACCGACGCGTCCTGGTGCCGGCGCATTCGGCGCGCCGCGCGCAGGAGCTGCAGGCCATGGGCGCGCAGCGTGGGCTGGATTTCGATCAGCTTGCGCAGGCGCACCCGCTCATAGGCGGGATTGGTGTTGGAGGGATCCTCGCACCAGCTCACGCCCTCAGCGCGCAGCATGCGGCGGATATCGGCGCGCGACAGGCCGAGAAACGGACGCAGCAGGGTCAGACCCCGGCCCTCGGGCCAGACGGGCACCTCCGCGACCTGTCGCATGGACGCCAGCCCGACAATGGTCGAGCCGGAGGCGGCGCGCATCAGCACGGTCTCGGCCTGGTCGTCCTCGGTGTGGGCCGTGACCAGCACCTGTCCGCCGGCCTGGCTGAGGCTGTGGCCGAGCAGGCGATAACGCTCCGTGCGCGCGCTGGCCTGGCCGATTTCAATGGGCGGGTTTTCCCAGCGCTCGACAATGTGGCGCACCCCCAGTCGGGCGCAGAGCTGGGCCACGAACTCCACTTCGGCGGCCGCACTGCGGCGCACACCATGGTCGATGGTGATGGCGATGACCGGCTGGCCAACGGCGCGTGACCAGGCCGCCGCGGCAAGCAGGAGTGCCACGGAGTCTCCCCCGCCGGAGACGGCAATTGCGATGGGCCCATTGCTGCGCAGGGCCGGTGGCAGGTGCCCGACAGCTTCATGGAAGCGCTCAGACAGGTCAGACAGTCGGAGAGTGTCCGGCGACCTCACTCGTCACAATTCGAGCGCAGCCGCTCGACATTCGCGAAGTTCTGGGTGACCGCCGAGGCGTCGGGATAACGCTTCGGCAGCGTGTCGAGCGCCACACAGGCCTTCTCGGTTTCACCCACAAGCCTCAGCGAGCGGGCGAGCTTGACCAGGGCTTCCGGTGCGCGGGCATCATCGGGATGGTTGCGCAGCATCTGGGTAAAGGCGGCACCGGATTGCTCGTACTGGCCTTGCTGGTAAAGCACCTCGCCCAGCCAGTAGCGCGCCTCGCCGGCCTGTTCGTCATCGCCGAATTGGTCGAGGAAAGCCTGGAAGGCGGTCTGGGCGCCGGCATAATCGAAGCGCAAGAGCCGACTCTTGGCCTCGGCGAAGAGCGGCCCGGCCTCGCCGGGCAGCTGGCTGGCGCGGATCGTGCCGAGATTGCCTTCCGGTGGTGTCAGGCCGCCGGTGGAAGACTCCGACGGTCCCGCCGATGATGGCGTCGAGCCCTGGCCGCCATCCGACGGGGTGATCACGCGGCGTGTGACCGTTCCGGGGCGAGTCGTTGTCGTGGTGGTCGTGGTACCTGAGGCGCCATCGCTGCGCCGGACGCTGGTATAGGGCGACGGGCCGCCCTCCAGCGCGGTCTGCAGTTCGGCCTCGAGGCTTGCGATCTTCTCGTCATATTCTGCGAAACGCTTGCCGACTTCCTGAATGTCGACCTGCAGGCGATTGAGCTCGTCGCTGTTCTCCGAGAGCAGGAATTCCAGTGTCTCCACCCGACCGGTGAGCTGGGCCTTTTCGGCTTCCAGTTCAGCGATGCGGGTCTGGGCCTCGGCATTGGACCGGCGCAGGAGATCCACGGTGTTGGCGAGTTCGCCGGAGGTCACACCCTGGCTGATCGGGGCGCCCTGTCTCTGGGCGCTGGCGTCCGGCGCGTGAAGTGCGGCGAGTCCCAGGGCGGTTCCGGCAAGCAGGGCGGCGAGTGATTTTGACATGTATCGGCCTTCGCTGACGGTTCTGTGAGAGTCTGCGATAAAAAGAAAAGGCTGGGGCGGAATTGAGGCGCCCCAGCC
>CAZXWB010000028.1:0-17127 GCA_964644395.1 uncultured Hyphomonadaceae bacterium
ACCAGCCGGCTCTGCTTCACGGCCGCGGCGATAAAGGAGGCAAAGAGGGGGTGCGGCTCGAAGGGCCTCGATTTCAGCTCCGGGTGGAACTGGACGCCGATGAACCAGGGATGGTCCGGGATTTCGACAATCTCCGGCAGCTTGCCATCGGGCGACAGGCCGGAAACCTTCATACCGACCTTTTCCAGCGCCTCGGTATACGCGACATTGACCTCATAACGGTGGCGGTGGCGCTCGGAGATTTCCGCGCGGCCATAAATCTCCGCGACCAGGCTGCCCTCCTCCAGCACAGCCGGATAGGCACCGAGGCGCATGGTCCCGCCCTTGTCGGTGGACTCGTCACGCACCTCCAGCGTGTTGCCGCGCGTCCATTCCTCCATCAGCCCGACAAGCGGTGTCGAGGTCGGGCCCCATTCGGTGGTGGAGGCTTCAGACAGGCCGGCCAGGTTGCGTGCCGCTTCGATGACGCTGAGCTGCATGCCGTAGCATATGCCGAGACAGGGCACGTTCTTGGCGCGCGCAAAACCCGCCGCCCGCATCTTGCCGAGCGCACCGCGCTGACCGAAACCGCCGGGCAACAGGATGGCGTGGACGCCTTCGAGCTCTTCCAGCGAGCGTTCGGTGTTGTCGAAGGCTTCGGAGTCGATCAGCCTGACATTGACCTTCACCCGGTTGGCAATGCCGCCATGGCCGAGGGCCTCCATGACCGATTTGTAGGCGTCGGGCACGTCGGTGTACTTGCCCACAAGGCCGATGGTGACCGAGCCGTCGGGATGGTGGATGGTCTCCTGGATCTTCTGCCAGCGCGAGAGATCCGGTTTCGGCGCACCCTGGATGTTGAACTGGCGCAGCACTTCCCCGTCGAGCCCCTCGGCATGGTAGGCCTCCGGAACGTCATAGATGTGGCCGAGGTCGCGGGCCTCTATCACGGCAGTGGAGCGCACATTGCAGAAGCTTGCAATCTTGCGCTTCTCGTCCTCCGGGATTGGCCGGTCGCAGCGGCAGAGCAGGATGTCGGGCTGGATGCCGATGGAGCGCAGTTCCTTCACCGAGTGCTGGGTCGGCTTGGTCTTCATCTCGCCGGCCGAGGCAATGAAGGGCAGAAGCGTCAGATGGACAAACAGCGTGCGCTCCTCGCCGAGGTCCTGGCGCATCTGGCGGATGGCCTCGAAGAAGGGCAGGCCTTCGATGTCGCCCACCGTGCCGCCGATCTCGCACAGCACGAAATCCACATCGCCGGGATCGGCCAGGATGAAGTCCTTGATCGCGTTGGTGACGTGGGGAATGACCTGGATGGTCGCGCCCAGGAAGTCCCCTCGCCGCTCCTTCTCGAGGATTTCGCGGTAGATCTGGCCGGTGGTGATATTGTCCGACGCCCGCGCAGAGACACCCGTGAAGCGCTCATAATGACCGAGATCGAGATCGGTCTCGGCGCCGTCATCGGTGACGAAGACCTCGCCATGCTGGCGCGGTGACATGGTGCCGGGATCGACGTTGAGGTACGGGTCGAGCTTGCGCAGGCGCACCCGGTAGCCGCGCGCCTGCAGGAGCGCGCCGAGGGCGGCTGAGGCGATCCCCTTACCGAGGGAGGAGACCACGCCGCCAGTGATAAAGATGTATCTGATCATGGCGCCTCAGATTGGGGTGATTCGCCTTGGGCCCCGCATCACGATCAATTCGGTGGGGTGTCTTCGGAGGTGTCCTCGGCGTCGAGGTCGAGATCAAGCTCCGTCGGGTCTGCCTCACCGGCATCCTCCGGCGCAGGCGCAGCGTCGCCCCCCTCATCGACGGTCGCCGCGTCGCCGTCGAGCGCGCCGGGAGCGATGGGCTGGAACCGGATATCCTCATCCTCGTCCAGGGACGGGCCGGTGTCGCCGGTCTCGCTTTCCACCGCCGAGCCACCACTCTGGGTGCGGTTGGCGATGGTTGTCAGCGCAAGGCTGGTGGCGAAGAAACCGATGGCCAGCAACATGGTCGTGCGCACAAGCGCGCCGGCCGCGCCGCGACCCGACATCAGGCCGCCACCGGCACCGCCGCCACCCATGCCGAGCGCGCCGCCCTCGGAGCGCTGGAGCAGCACCACGCCGACGAGGGCAATGGCGATGAGGATGTGCAGGACAAGCACGACATTCGTGATGACATTGATCATGGGCAGGGAATCCAACTCATACGGTGAAGCAGCGTCTCCTGCCTCACATGGGTTGGGGTTCGTTTAGGCGCAATTGCCGTGTCTGCCAACCGTCTCGGTTCAACCGGTTCAATCGCAGTCCGGTGTTCAGGCCGCTGCCAGGATGGCCAGGAAGGATTCCGCCTTCAGGCTCGCCCCGCCAATCAGTCCGCCATCGACATGGTCAATCGCAAGGATCTCAGCGGCATTGGCCGGTTTGAGGCTGCCGCCATAGAGGATCGGGACACTTTTTCCCCGCGCCCCGCACAAGGTTTCAAGCTTGTCGCGTACCATGGCGTGGACCTCGGCGATCTGGGCGGTTTCTGCCGGCACGCCCGTGCCAATGGCCCAGACCGGCTCATAGGCGAGCACGAAATCGGCGCTGCGCACATCGCCGGGCAGTGACCCCTCCAGCTGGGCCGCAAGCGTATCGAGGGCAGCGCCGGCCTCTCGCTCGGAAAGGCTTTCGCCGATGCAGATGATCGGCACCAGCCCCACCCTGACCACCGCAGCAGCTTTCTCAGCCGCCACCGCATCGGTCTCGCCATGCTGGGCGCGGCGTTCGGAATGGCCGATGATGACGTGGCTGCAGCCCATATCGGCAAACATTTCTGCCGAGATTTCGCCGGTATACTGACCATCGGACACGGCATGGCAGTCCTGCCCGCCAATCATCAGGCCGCTGTCGCCGGCCGCATCAACCGCGTCCGAAAGGAGCGTGGCCGGGGGACAGATCAGCACATCCGCGCGTGGTGGCTCACCGGCCCGGGACAGGGCTTCGGCGACGGCACTGATCTGGGCGAGATCGGCGCGAAGTCCGTGCATTTTCCAGTTCCCGGCAATCAGCTTGCGCATCGCATTCTCCTCGGTTGCCTGCCTCGCCCAGCCCCGGCCGCGGTACGTTTTCGGCCCACCGGGTGCGGTGATCGCCACGTCTTGCAAGATATTCGCCGAGCGCCTAGCAAGCGGTACGAAAACAAACAATTCTGACAGCGTCGGCCAAGGTGCGGCGACTGTCGCGGCGGAGACCCATCCCCATGCTGACAGCCCTCAGAAACCTCCTGCGGACGAAACTCGCCGCCGTTCTGGTTGGATTGCTGATCGTCAGTCTCGCGGTCTGGGGCATTTCGGACATCTTCCGCGGCGGGCTCGGCGAAAGCATCGCCAAGGCCGGCGACCAGCGCCTCCTGACCAGCACCTTCGAGCGCCGCGTGCGCAACTATCTGAACAACACCACACGGGAGACCGGTGAGGTCGTCACGCGCCGGGACATCGCCGAGAATGGCGAGCTCGACAATCTGTTTCGTAGTGAGCTTGGCCGGCTCGTGCAGCTTGGCTATGCCGACAAGATCGGCGCCATTGCCAGCGACGGCGCCCTGGCCGCCGACGCCGCCGCAATCCCGGCCTTCCAGGACCCGGAAACCGGCGCGTTCAGCACCGATTTCTACCGACGGCGCCTGCAGAACGCCAATATTGCGATTGCCGACTATGAGCGCGACACGCGCGAGCAGCTCTCCCTGAACTATCTCCAGGAGGGCCTCGGCGCGGCCATCAGCGTGCCCGACATCCTTGCGCGCCCGACCTTCGACCTGGTTACCGAAACCCGCGACATCGCCTTCCTGCGCCTGCCCGAAGCTTTTGTTCCGGCGCCCGATCCGGCGACGGAGGCCGACATTGTGGCCTATTACGAGACCAACAAGGCCAATTTCGAGGTGCCCGAGCGCCGGGCGATCTCGGTCCTGTCCTTCACCGCGGAGGATTTTGTCTCAACCGTCGAGGTCAGCGAGGAAGAGATCGAGGCGGCCTATGAGTCGCTGCGGTCCCGCGAGTTCACGGGCCCGAGCCAGCGCCGGTTGAGCTATCTCACCTATGAAGACCGCGCCGCGGCCAATGCGGCCCTCGCGCGCCTGTCGGTGGGCACACCGCTTGAGGACCTGGCAAGCGACCGCCAGCCGATCGACCGTTTCAGCGCGACCTTCGGCGAGGAGGACCTGACATCGGAGGAGATCAGGGGCGACGTGTTTGGCCCCCTGAGCGAGGACGGGGCCGTGTTTGGTCCCTATGAGGCCGGCGAGGCCTTCCAGCTGGTCATGATCGACGAGATCATTCCCGGTGAGGTGCAGCCACTTGAAGAGGTGCGCGACGTGGTGCGCCAGCGCCTGGCCGAGGAAATCGCCCAGGACGTCTATCTCGACGCCGCCGACGAGGCCACCCGCCTGCTCGGCGGCGGTTTCACGCTGGAGGAAATCGCCGAAGCCGTGGGCGCACCTGTCATCTCGTTTGCGCCGGTGACCGCCAATGGCGCCACGGCTGAAAGCCGCCGCCTGAATGGTGTGGTCGAGGTCCCCGACGGCCTGAGCATTGCCCAGGAACTGATCGAGGGCGAGATCAGCAACCCGATCGAGGCTGGCACCGAATACTATGCGCTGGTCCGCGTGGACCGGGTGCTGCCGCCATTCACCCCCGCGCTGGAGGATGTTCGTGACGAGCTTTCCACGATTCTCGCCAACCAACGCCGCGCCGATTCGGCCAGGCTGTTTGCCGACGCTCTCGATGAGCGCCTGAAGGCCGGCGAGACCACGCTTGCGGCCGAGGCCGAAGAAGCCGGATCGGTGGTCACCACGCTGGAGGATGTGGACCGCCGCACGCCGCCCTCTGAGCTCTCGCCCATGGTGCTGAACGCAGCCTTTGATGCGCGCGAGGATACGGTGTTTGCCATGCCGAGCCCCCTTGGCGGGGTGACGCTGGTGCGCGTGACCGACATCCGCAAGCAGGGCGGCGCCGGTGAAACGAGCATCGCCGACGTGCGCGATGCCCTGGCCGAAGCGGTGACAAGCGACGTTCTGAACGCCGCCTATCGCCAGCTGGGCGACGTGGTTGAGCTTGATGTGGATGACGCGGCCTATTCCGCCTACAAGGCCGACGCGGCCGGTAACCAGTGATGCAGCCGAACCCCGCGGACCCAGCCCGGCTGGTGGTTCGCCGGCGTCCCGGCGATCTCGACACGCCGGTGAGCACGCTGCTCAAGCTCGGGCCGGACGTGGCGGGCCATTTCCTTTTTGAATCGATCCATGGCGGGGAACGCCTGGGTCGCTATTCCTTCATCGGCCTTGACCCGGATCTCTGGTGGCGGGTGCGCGACGGTGTCGCCGAAACCGCGCGTGACAGCGGCTTCACCGATATTGTGGCGCGCGATGACAAGCCGCTGGACAGCCTGAAACGCTTCGCCGATGCCGCGCGCGCCGTCGCCGACGAGGACCTGCCGCCGATGGCCTCGGGCGCCTTCGGCTATGTCGGCTATGACATGATCCAGCATTATGAACCCATCACGCTCACCGCGCCAAAGACGCTGGATGTGCCCGATGCGATCATGGTCCGCCCGAGGCTGGTGATCATTTTCGACCACCTCTACCAGGAGATGGTGCTGGTGGCCCGCCAGGAAGCCGGTGAGGCGGAGCGCGTGGCCATCGACAGGTTGGATGAACTGGAACGCCGCCTCGAGACGCCCCCTCCCCTGGCCCTGCCCGGCCGTGACGCGGTGTCGCTTGCCTTTGAAAGCAACACCACAAAGGCGCGCTACTTCGACATGGTCGAGCGCGCGAAGGCCTATACCGAGGCCGGCGATATCTTCCAGGTGGTGCCGAGCCAGCGTTTCACCGCGCAGCTGCCCCATCGCTCCATCTCGCTCTACCGCGCCCTGCGCCGCCTGAACCCGTCGGCCTTCATGTTCCACATGGCGCTCGGGGCGGTCAGCCTGGTGGGTTCATCGCCCGAGATACTCGTGCGCCTGCGCCAGGGCCGCGTCGCCATCCGGCCGATTGCCGGCACCCGGCCGCGCACCGGTGACCCGGTGAAGGACAAGGCCGCCGAGGAGAGCCTGCTCGCCGACGAGAAGGAACTGTCTGAACACCTCATGCTGCTCGACCTCGGGCGCAATGATGTGGGCCGGATCGCGGCCTATGGCTCCGTCGAGGTCACCGAGGAGTTCATCGTCGAGCGCTACAGCCATGTCATGCACATTGTCAGCCATGTGGAGGGCAACCTGCGGGGTGGCATGCATGCGGTCGACGCGCTGATGGCGGGCTTTCCTGCCGGGACCGTGTCGGGTGCACCGAAGATCCGCGCCATGCAGATCATCGACGAGCTCGAGGCCGCCCGGCGCGTCATCTATGGCGGGGCGGTCGGCTATTTCGGCTGGAATGGTGACATGGACACCTGCATCGCCCTGCGCACGGCGGTGCTCGAGGGCGGGCGGATCCATGTCCAGGCCGGCGGCGGCGTCGTGAACGAGAGCGACCCGCAATACGAATATGACGAGACGCTGCACAAGGCCAACGCCCTGATCCGGGCCGCCGAGCGCGCCGCGGAGTTCGAGCCACCGCAATGATCCTGGTCATCGACAATTATGACAGCTTCACCTGGAACCTCGTCCACTATCTGGAGGAGGCCGGCGGTCGCACGCAGGTGATCCGCAATGACGAGCTTTCGGTGAACGCCGCGCTCGGCCTCGAGCCCGACGGTGTCGTGCTGTCGCCGGGGCCCTGCACGCCGGACGAGGCCGGCATCTGTGTCGATTTCGTGCGCTCGGCGCCGGACCACCTGCCCATCCTCGGCGTCTGCCTGGGTCACCAGGCGATCGGCCAGGCCTTCGGCGGAACGGTGAGCCGTGCCGGCGCCATCCGCCATGGCAAGCTCTCCACGGTGACCCATGGCGGCGGCGGCGTGTTCGCCGCCCTGCCCTCTCCCCTGACTGTAACGCGCTATCATTCCCTCTCGGTGATGGGCGAGGGCCTTCCGGCTGAGCTGCGCGCAACGGCATGGAGCGAGGATGGCGAGATCATGGGACTGCAACACGCCCGCCGACCCATCCACGGCGTGCAGTTCCACCCCGAATCGATCCGCACCGAGGCCGGCAAGCCCATGGTGGCCAATTTCATCGCTATCGTGGAGGCGAAACCATGAGCGAGCATCTTCCAGACGCGATCAAGATCCTCGCCGAGGGCCGGCATCCAAGGCCGGACGTGCTGGAGGGCGCTTTCCGCACGCTGCTCGGCGGCGAGGCCAGCGATGCGGGAATTGCTGCCTTCCTCATGGGCCTGCGCCTGGTCGGCGAGACCGGCGAGACACTGGCGGTCGGCGCGAAACTCCTGCGCGAGACCGCGCGGCGGCCACATGTCGACGGGCCCCTGCTCGATACCTGTGGCACCGGCGGTCTTGGTTGGCGGTCGCTCAACACCTCCACCGCCACGGCAATTCTCGTGGCGGCCTGCGGGGGTCGCGTGGCCAAGCACGGCAACAGGTCGGTGCCGCCGAAGACCGGCTCGGCTGACGTGCTGGAAGCGCTCGGCGTGGAGCTCGACATTGACGAGGCCACCTTCCATCGATGCCTCGACGGCGTGGGCGTGGCCTTCATGTTCGCCCGCGTCCACCATTCCGCCATGCGCCACGTGGCGGGCGTGCGCGCCGAACTCGCCATCCGCACCGTCTTCAACCTGCTGGGTCCCCTGTCCAACCCGGCCGCCGCAGACCACCAGATCCTCGGCGTCTTTGCACCGCAATGGATCACGCCCATGGCCGAGGCGCTGCGAGATCTCGGCGTGAAACGCGCCTGGGTGGTGCATGGCAGCGACGGCATTGACGAGGTTTCGATTTCGGGAACGACCCTCGTCTGCGAGGTTCGCGACGGGGCGCTCAGAACCTTCGAGGTCGTTCCGGGCGATGCGGGGCTTGCCAAATCTGCCCTGGCGGCGCTGGAAGGCGGAAGCCCGGCGGAGAATGCCGCAGCCATAAGGGAGTTGTTCGAGGGCCGGCCCGGACCGTTCCGCGACGCCGTGGTCCTGAATGCGGCGGCGGGGCTGGTGATCCTTGGCCTGGCCGAGGATCTCACATCAGGGGCCCGAATGGCGGCTGCGGCCATCGACACCGGTAAGGCCATGCAGACCCTGAACGGACTTGTCCGTCTCTCCCAGGGAGGGCGCTGAGATGGACGCGCTGCAACGCATCATCGCCTACAAGCATGATGAAGTCGCCCGCCAACTCGCCGAGGCCCCTGAAGCCGACTGGCTGGCCCGCGCCGAGGCGAGCCCTGCGCCGGCGCCGCGTGGCGTCAAAAGCGCCCTGCGCGCCGCCCATGGGGCCGGGCGCAACGCCCTGATCTGCGAACTGAAACGCAAGAGCCCTTCGGCGGGTGACATCCTTCCGGGTGCCGACCCGCTCGACGTGGCGCGTGACTATGCCCGTTCGGGCGCGGCCTGCCTGTCGGTCCTGACCGATGGGCCGAGCTTTGGCGGCAGCCTCGACGATCTGCGCGCTGTCCGCGCGGCGGTGCCCATCCCGGTGCTGCGCAAGGAGTTCATGGTCCACCCGGTTCAGGTGCACGAGACGCGCCTCGTCGGGGCCGACGCTGTGCTGGTGATCCTGAGCGCGGTGGACGATGCGGTGGCCCGCGCGCTCATGGCGGCAGCCGAGCATCACGGGCTTGACGTCCTCGTCGAGGTGCATGACCGCGCCGAGCTTGACCGCGCCGCAGCGCTTGGCGCCTCGCTCATCGGCATCAACAATCGCGACCTCAAACGCATGGTGACCGAGCTTGAGACCTCCGCAACCCTGGCGGCGCACCTTCCGGCTGGCTGCATCGCGGTCTCGGAAAGCGGCATCCGCACGCCGGCCGACATCGCACGCCTGCGCGCCAGCGGCTTCCGGACATTCCTGATCGGCGAAAGTCTGATGCTCTCGAGCGACCGCCGCGGTGACACTTTCGCCTTGTCCACGGCCGGAACCAATTGACCAGGGCCATGAACACAGCTAGAACTTTTGCGCAACAACTGATTCTTTACCGTAAGGGTTTGACCATGCTCACAAACAAGCAGCGCGAGCTTTTGCTCTTCATTCACCAGCGAATTCAGGACACCGGCGTTTCACCCTCCTTCGATGAAATGAAGGAGGCGCTGAACCTGGCGTCGAAATCGGGCATCCACCGCCTGATCACGGCGCTGGAGGAGCGCGGTTTCATCCGCAGGCTGGCCCACCGGGCGCGGGCCCTTGAAGTGCTGAAACTCCCGGAATCGGCCACGCCCGCCGCGCCGCCGCGGGGCCGCCAGACCTTCCGGCCATCCCTGGTTGGTGAGGAGCGCCCGGCACCTGTGTCCACGGCAAACCGGATCCCCGTGCTCGGGCGCATCGCTGCCGGTGTCCCCATCGAGGCGATCCAGAACCCGATCGACGAGGTCAATGCGCCGTCCGACATTTCCGATCCGGAATCGCATTTCGCCCTCGAGGTCAAAGGGGATTCCATGATCGATGCGGGCATACTGGAGGGCGACATCGTCATTCTCCACCGCACCGAGGACGCTGCCTCCGGCGACATTGTCGTCGCCCTTATCGAGGAGGAGGAGGCCACGCTGAAGCGCCTGCGCAAGCGCGGCAACTCGATCGCGCTGGAAGCGGCCAATCCGGACTATGAAACACGGATCTTCAAGCCGGGTAGCGTCCGCGTCCAGGGCCGCCTGGTGGCACTCATTCGCCATTACGAGTAGGCGACCATGTCCGGTCCGGGCGCCTGCGCGGCTCAACCAGCGGCGTTTCGCCCCGGCCCCGGAGGATGATCGTCTCACGCGGGGCGATGGGAAAGCTCTGCGGCGTTGGGTCCGGGCCGGTCAGAAGCCTCAGTAGAAGCTCCCCTCTTCCCGCCTGGCGTGTGAGATTGAGCCGTGATGTTCCGACCAAAAGCTCGCAGGGCAACTCACAGGGCAAGGCTTCACCGTCGCTGAACATCAGCGGTTTCAGGGGCGCCCTGCCCGGCCCGGTCCAGAACAGCTGGTCATCGGCACCGGTGCGGACCGCCACCCAGCCCTCACCACTGATCCAGGCCACGGGCGCAGGTTTTGCGATCCAGGTCGCGCATGAGATCAGGGCCAGCAGCGCCGGAATGGTGCGCGCCCGCCCCTCATGAATGGCAAACAGGCCGAGTGCGAGGCTCGCAAGCAGCCAGGCCAGGCCGTCGAAGGGTTTCGGCGCGCCCAGCGCCTCGGAGACCTGCTCGTTCAGCGCCGCCGTGACATGGGCAATGGAAAGGATGATCCCGAGCCCCTCGCCCAGCAGTGCGAGGCCGATATCCACACCGCCCAGTGGCCAGAGCACGATGGAGAGCGCCGCCGCCGGCAAGACGAGGAGCGAGACCAGTGGCATGGCGATCAGGTTTGCTGCCAGTCCGAGGGGGGCCACGCGCTCGAAATGGGCAAGGGCGAAGGGCATGGTGGCGGCACTGCCCACCAGCGAGGACAGGAAGATCGCCGCCGCGCCAGAGCGGAACCGGCCTGTCAGTCCATGGTCCGCGAGGCTGTCGCGCGTGCGTGTGGTCCACAGGCGGAACACCGCAATGAGGGCGCCGGTGGCGGCAAAGGACATCTGGAAGCCCGGCGTGACGGCACTTTCGGGCTGGAAAGCGAGCACCAGGATCATCGCAAGCGCCAGGGACCGCGCGGTCAGTGCGGCCCGGTCAAACAGGATGGCGCCGAAGAACACCGCCGCCATGAGGAAGGCTCTTTGGGTGGCGACGCTCATGCCGGAGATCACGAAATAGGCCGCCAGCACGCAGAGCGCGGCGGCCGCGGCGGGTTTCTGGACGGGCACGCGCAGGGCAAGCCATTCCCAGAACGACAGGCCGCGGCGCACGAGCAGGTAGATCATCCCCCCGACAAGACCGAGATGCAGGCCGGAAATCGCCAGGAGATGGGCAAGTCCCGAGGCACGCAGGGCTTCCCGGTCGGCCTCGTCCATCAGGCTGCGGTCGCCTGAGACAAGGGCGGCGGCGAAACCGCCAGCCTCGGGACCTGCCGCCTGGTAGACGCGTTCTGCAACCCTGCGGCGCAGTGAGGCGAGTTCCAGGCTCACGCCATGGCCGACGGCGGGACCGAGGCTTCCCGGCTCGCAGCTTCCATAGACAAAGCCCACCCCGCCGAGGCGGTCGAAATGGGCATCGCGTGCGAAATCATAGTCACCGGCCAGCCCCGGCCCGGGCGGTGGCCTGAGCGCGCCGTAGCAGCGCACGAAACGCCCCGGAAATGGCGGCGCGCCGCGCATCTGGGTCATGCGCACGAAGTCAGGCGTCTGGCTGGCCGGCACACCTGACATGGCATGTACGCGCAGCCGGACCCGTGCGCCACCTTCGCGCGGGTCGATGCCGGAAACCCAGCCCTCCACCATCACGCCGTCAAGGCTTGCCGGCAGGGCAGTGACCGGCGTCATGGCCGTGCGCAGCGCGCCTGCCGAAAAGCCGGTCGACAGCCCGGCGAGTATGACAAGCAAAAGCGCCTGCTGCGGGATGACGCGGCCGAGGCGGCGCGTGCCTTCGAGGGCGGCGAAGGCGCTGACACCCGTGATCGCGACCAGGGCGAGAAGTCCCGGCGCGAACGGGTCCGGTGACAGGAAATAGGCGGTGGCACCGAATGCCATGGACAGGGCGAACCAGCCCAGCAGTCGGCCGCTGGCATCATATCGGAGCGCCTGCGCTGCGCGTTGCCGCAGGCCAGGCGCTTGAGAATCCCCGGCATCTGTTTGAAGACCGGAGTGGCGGGGTTGTTGCGCTGCAATCGCTTTCATGCTGCAACGCCCGCGCAGCTATGTGAAAGGAGGAGCATGAGCGATCCGCAGCCCGGAAAAACTGTCACCCGCTTTGCCCCCTCGCCCACTGGCTTTCTCCATATTGGCGGCGCGCGGACGGCGCTCTTCAACCATCTCCTCGCCCGTCACCATGGCGGAGAGTTTCGCCTGCGCATAGAGGACACAGACAGGGCCCGCTCGACGCAGGCCGCCGTGGATGCGATCCTTGAAGGCCTCGACTGGATGGGTCTCGCCCCCGACGGCGAAGTGGTTTTCCAGTCGCAGCGGGCAGACCGCCACCGCGAATGCGCCCGGGCCATGCTGGCAGCTGGCACGGCCTTTCGCTGTTATGTCACGCCGGAAGAGCTCGCCGAACGCCGGGAACGCGGCGAAGCACTGCGCGCGGAGAAAGACCCGAAGGCCGACGAACTTCTCGGTCCGTTCCGCTCGCCCTGGCGCGATGGCGGGACGCCGCCGGCACCGGATGCGCCCTACACCATCCGCTTGCGCGCACCCGATGACGGCGAGATCACGGTGAGGGATCATGTGAAGGGATCGGTGTCCATCGCCAGCGCCGAGATCGACGACCTCATCCTTGCCCGCGCCGATGGCTCGCCGACCTACATGCTGGCGGTCGTGGTGGACGACCATGACATGGGTGTGACCCATGTGGTGCGCGGCGACGACCATTTCCGCAACACGTTTCGGCAATTGCCGATCTACCACGCCATGGGCTGGGACATTCCGGAATTCGCCCATGTACCGCTGATCCACGGGCCGGACGGGGCCAAGCTATCCAAACGCCATGGCGCCCTCGGCGTGGAGGCCTATCGCGAGATGGGCTACCTGCCTGAAGGCCTGCGGAATTACCTGCTGCGTCTTGGCTGGTCCCATGGCGACCAGGAAGTCTTTACCGACGACGAAGCCGCCCGGCTGTTCAGCCTGGACGGGCTCAACGCCTCCCCGGCGCGCATCGACTTCGACAAGATGGGCGCGATCAATGCCGCCTGCCTGCGCGTGAGCGACCCCGCCCGTATCAGTGGGCTCGTCATTGCTGAACTGGGCAAGTCAGCAGATCTCTCAGACGATGACAGAGCCCGGATCCGCGCGGCCATGGCGCACCTTCTCGACAGAGGGCAGACGATTGTCGAGCTTGCCGAGGCATGCGGATTCCTCCTTCAAAGGCGTCCGGTGGCGTTGAACAAGGGCGCACGCAAGGCGCTGAAGGGCGATGCCGCCACACGCCTGTCGGCGGCGCGCGCCGCGCTGGCGGCTGAAGCAGACTGGACCGCGGGCGCGCTCAAGGCGCGACTGGAAGCGCTGGCTGAAGAGATGGAACTCGGCTTCGGTTCGATCGGTGCGCCGGTGCGCGCGGCCCTGACCGGCGGAAAGCCCTCGCCCGATATCGGGCTTGTCATGGAATGGTTCGGCCGGGAGGACGTCCTCGGCCGCTTGGACGATCAGATCGAGGCCGCCGCTGCGTGACCCGCATGGCGTTGGCCAGACACAGAGCAGAAGAAGGACTGGGGTCATGGAAAACAGGATCAAGCCCGGTGGCACCGCCACAGTTCAGGTCGATGGCAAGGCGGTGGAACTGCCCGTCTATACCGGCTCCCATGGTGCGCCGGTGATCGACGTGCGGGCGCTCTACAAGGAGACCGGGCATTTCACCTTTGATCCGGGTTTCACCTCCACGGCGAGCTGTGAGAGCCAGATCACCTATATCGACGGCGATGAGGGCACCCTGCTCTATCGCGGCTATCCGATCGACCAGCTGGCCGATCACGCCTCCTTCCTGGAAGTGGCGCACCTGCTGCTTTACCGCGAACTGCCCACTGCCGATGAACTCAGCCATTTCGAGAACGACATCCGCTACCACACCATGGTGCACACGCAGATGGACAGGTTCTTCGATGGCTTCCGCCGCGACAGCCATCCCATGGCCATGCTGGTGGGCGCGATTGGCGGGTTTTCCGCCTTTTATGCCGACGCCCAGGATATCGAGGACGCTTATCAGCGACATGTCTCCACCATCCGCTTGATCGCCAAGGTGCCCACCATTGCCGCGCGGGCCTTCAAGTATTCCCTCGGCCAGGCATTCGTCAGCCCGCGCAACGAGCTGAGCTACACCGAGAACTTCCTGCGCATGTGCTTCAAGGTCGAGGCCGAGGACTATATCGTCGATCCGGTGATGGCCCGGGCCATGGACAAGATCTTCATCCTCCACGCCGACCACGAACAGAACGCGTCCACCTCCACGGTGCGCCTGGCGGGCTCATCGGGTGCCCACCCCTTCGCCTGCCTCGCCGCGGGCGTGGCGTCGCTCTGGGGGCCGAGCCATGGCGGCGCGAACGAGGCGGCACTGAACATGCTGCGTGAGATCGGCACGGTCGACCGCATCCCGGAATATATCCGCCGCGCGAAGGACAAGGATGATCCCTTCCGGCTCATGGGCTTCGGCCACCGGGTCTACAAGAATTACGACCCCCGCGCGAAGGTGATGCAGAAGACCGCCCATGAGATCCTGGATGCGACGGGCAAGCGTGACGATCCGCTGCTGCAGGTGGCCATGGAGCTGGAACGCATTGCGCTTGAGGACGACTATTTCGTCGATCGCCAGCTTTATCCGAACATCGATTTCTATTCGGGCATCACGCTTAACGCCATGGGCTTCCCGACGGACATGTTCACCGTGCTGTTCGCCCTGGCCCGCACCGTGGGCTGGATCGCCCAGTGGAACGAGTTCCACGAGGATCCCATGCAGCGCATCGGTCGTCCACGCCAGGTCTATACCGGTGCCCAGCGCCGTGACTTTGTCGAGATCGGCAACCGTTAGGCTGACCGGGTGGCGAGGTCGCCGCCCGTTACAACCGGCCGGTCAGATAAGACCGGCCAACGGCGATGAAGGGTCTGCGTAGCGCTTCTTGCCCATGCGTCCGGCGAGATAGGCCTCCCGACCGGCAATCACGGCGTGCTTCATGGCGCGCGCCATCCTGACCGGATCGCTCGCCTCGGCGATGGCGGTGTTCATCAGCACGCCGTCGCAGCCAAGCTCCATGGCAATGGCTGCATCGGACGCGGTCCCCACACCGGCATCGACGATCACCGGCACGCGGGCCTGTTCCTTGATCAGGCGGATGTTGACCGGGTTCTGGATGCCGAGCCCGGATCCGATGAGCGAGCCGAGCGGCATGATGGCGCAGCAGCCTGCCTCTTCCAGCTTGCGGGCGTAGACCGGGTCATCGGAACAATAGACCATGACCTCGAAACCGTCCTTGATCAGGATGTCCGCCGCGCGCAGCGTTTCCGACATGTCGGGATAGAGCGTCTTCTGGTCGGCAAGGACTTCCAGCTTCACGAGGTTCCAGCCACCGGCCTCGCGGGCCAGTCTCAGCGTGCGGATCGCGTCCTCGGCGGTGAAACAGCCGGCGGTATTGGGCAGGTAGGTATAAGCATCCGGGGGCACATGATCGCTGAGCCGGTCCTGGGTCTCATCAGACAGGTTCACCCGGCGCAGCGCCACCGTCACCATCTCCACCTCCGCGGCGCGGGCAGCCTCGGCATTCTGTGCGTAGGAGGCGTACTTGCCCGTGCCGATGATCAGGCGGGAACGGAATGTCCGGCCAGCAATGACCAGCGGATCATCAGTGGGGCTGTGTGTCTCGGTGTCAGCCATTATCCGCCTCCGACAAATTGTACGAGTTCGATCCGGTCGCCATCCTCGACGGTTACCGAAGCGTGCGACGACCGGGGAACGATTTCGCCATTGCGCTCCACGGCAACGCCCTTGGGCGTTTTCGCGAAGGCGGCAACAAGCTGGTAAAGCGTGGTGCCGGTCGTGACCTCATGGGGCGCGCCGTTCAGTTCGATGCTCAAGCGTGTCGTGGTTTCCATGGCCAATAGATGGACCAGCCGCCGGGACGCTGCAACCACCCCGGCCGGGCAACAGGCTTGCTTCAACGCGGTATCGGGTCCAGCCTGCGGCGGCGAATCTCAGGCAGCAAGGCAAGCGCCATGGTGCAAATCACCGTTCTGAACGGCCCGAATCTCAACCTGCTCGGCACCCGCGAGCCGGAGTTTTATGGCCATGACACGCTGGATGACATCGAGGCGCGCCTCGGCAGGCTCGCCGAATCCCACGGCGTGGCACTGCATTTCGCGCAGACCAATGGCGAGGGCGATCTTGTCACCCTGGTCCAGGCCGCGCGCGAAGCCTGTGACGGTCTCATCCTGAACGCCGGTGCCTACACCCACACCTCCGTGGCTTTGCACGATGCCCTCAAGACGCTCTCCATCCCGGTGGTGGAGGTGCATTTGTCCAATCCCGCCGCGCGTGAGCAGTTCCGCAGCGTGAACCTTGTGGCACCAGCCGTCACGGGGACGATTGCAGGGCTCGGCGCACAGGGCTATGAACTGGCCTTCCTCGCGCTGATGCAGCGAATTTCCCCAACTAGGACAGACTGATGGCAGCCTCCGAGCGATCCCCGAAGATTGATACCAAGCTCGTCCGCGAACTGGCGAGCATCCTGAAGGATGCCGAACTCGGCGAAATCGAGATCGAGCACGGTGAACTGCGTATTCGCGTTTCCACAGCCTCGGCCATCGCCCCGCCGGCCGCTGCGCCTCAACAACTGGCCATGGTGCCCCCGCCCGCACCGCCTGCGCCTGCGGTGTCCGCCGCGCCGGAAGCGGCGGCGCCTGCCGCTGAGACCACCGCCCCGCAAAGCGAAGGCACGGTGACCTCGCCCATGGTGGGGACAGTCTACCTCTCACCGGAACCCGGGGCCTCACCCTTCGTCAGCGAAGGTCAGGCGGTGCGCGAGGGCGACACGCTGATGCTCGTCGAAGCCATGAAGACGTTCAACCCGGTCACGGCACCCGCCGACGGAACGGTAAAATCCATCCTGGTGAGCGACGGCCAGCCGGTCGAGTACGGCGAACCGCTGATCGTGGTGGCCTGAGGCGATGATCCAGAAGGTTCTGATCGCCAATCGCGGCGAGATCGCCCTGCGCATCCACCGGGCCTGCAAGGATATGGGCCTGGAAACGGTGGCGGTGCATTCCAAGGCCGACGAGAACGCCATGCATGTGCGCCTGGCCGATGAAAGCGTCTGCATCGGGCCGGCTCCGTCCTCGGAAAGCTACCTGAAGAAATCGGCCATCCTGGCGGCCGCCGAGATCACCCATGCCGACGCCATCCATCCGGGCTACGGCTTCCTGTCCGAGAATGCCCAGTTCGCCCAGATGGTCGAGGATCACGGGATGACCTTCATCGGGCCGAAGCCCGAGCATATCCGCATCATGGGCGACAAGATCGCCGCCAAGGCCACGGTGAAGGCGGCCGGTATTCCCGTGGTGCC
>CAZXWB010000029.1:0-16977 GCA_964644395.1 uncultured Hyphomonadaceae bacterium
GGGTCTCGATGCCCAGCGCCTCGATCTCGTAGCCCGGCCCGGTCAGCCGCGCCAGGATCCGGCCGGACACCCGGGCGGTGGCCTCGGTCACGGTTTCGCGCCCGGGCAGCGCCTCCACGGCGGCATCCTGTCCGGTGGCGTCCACCGACAGCGTGATCTGGAAAGTCTTGTCGAGCCGGGTGGTCTCCGGCGCCTCATAGGCGATCGGCACCTCTTCCAGGCGTTCGACAATGTCGCTGGTCGAGCGCGAGGGCCCTGTGCTCTCGGGCCGGACCATCTCGCTTGTCGCGGCAACGGGCGGAAGGGATGGAGGGGCGCCAACACTGCGTTCCATGACGGGGGCTTCGGCGCGCGTCTCCGGTGCGCCGTCGCCGGGGCCCCCGAGATAACTCCAGACACCGAAGCCCACGGCCGCCAGGCCGATGAGGAACAAGAGTAAGGAAATCAGTCGCAGCATGGGCGCTCTCCCTGTCTCTTTGAGGATGTACCAGTCCGGGACGCAACCGCAAAGCCGCTTTCTTCACCCCCTGGCCGCTTCATAGAAGGCGATGGCCGCCGCATTCGACACGTTGAGGCTTGCCATCGCCGCCGCAATGGGAATGCGTGCCAGCTCGCTGCAGGCCCTGGCCACATTGGGACGCAGGCCCGCGCCCTCGGCGCCCAGTACGAGGGCGAGGCGCTCGGCGCCGCGCACGGCATCACAGAGCTCGCGTTCGGTGTCGCCGGCGAGGCCGACGACATGGTAGCCGGCCGCCTGCAGGGTCTCTACGGCGCGGGCAATGTTGACCACGCGGGTCTCCGCCACAGTTTCCAGCGCGCCTGCAGCGGCCTTCGCGACGACACCGCCCGGTGCCGGCGTGTGCCGGTTCTGCAGGACCAGCCCGCCCAGACCGAAGGCGGCGGCGGAGCGCCAGATGGCGCCGAGGTTGTGGGGATCGGTGACCTGATCGAGCACGGCCACGCGCGCCGGGTCGGCGGCGATGAGTTCCTCGATGGCCAGCGCCTCAAGCGGCTTCACGCGCACCGCGATCCCCTGATGCACCGCACCGGGCGGAAGTGCGCGCGCCAGCGCTTCGCCGTCAACTGTATCCACAGGCGACCGACGGGCATGATCCCCCAGCCGGGCCAAGGCGTTCGGCGTGGCCAGAACCCGCTCGATCTCGCGGTCGGGATTGGCCAGTGCAGCGAGTGCGGCATGGGTGCCCCAGATCCATTGCGTGTCGCTCGACAGGCCGTGATCGTGGCGCAGGCGGCGTGTCGCAGGACGGCGGTTGCGCGGGGCAGACTTCGTCATTATAAGGCCGGTTCCGGTTTTCGGGGCAGCTAACAGGCCTGCTTCTGGCAACCGGAACCGAACGCGTCAATTCCAGGCGCGCCCCGGTCCCGTGGAGGGATGGGAGAGTGGTTAAATCCAGCAGACTGTAAATCTGCCCGCTTTGCGTACGCTGGTTCGAATCCAGCTCCCTCCACCATTTTTCCCTGATTTCTGGTGCTTTACGCCCGATCCGGAGAATCTCCGGGACGCTGCAGATTTTTTGGCCTGTTTCCCGGCCCGGTCACGCTTTCACCTCTGTAAGCCCCGTTCATGTCGGGGTCAGGTTGAATGTTGATTATGGCATCGTCGCTGGGGGACCAATGGCGACGCTGAGGAGGGGACCATGACCTCAGGCCGGGACGAGCGCGCGACCGTGGGGACACGTGCGGTCCGTGACCAGGCAAGTATGGCGCAAGTGCGCGATGTGATTGTCCGCCGGCCCTGGCGCGTCGTTCTTCTCACGCTCTTCGTTTTCCTTGCCTTCGGCGTCGGCGTGCGGGGCCTTGAAAAGGACCCGTCGGTGGATGCCTTCGTGCCGGACGACCACCCCGCGGCCCTGGCGCGGGACCGGGCGGCGGAGCTTTTCGGCTTGGAAGACCCCATCGTGGTGGGGCTGTCATCGAGCGATGGCGGTTCTGTCTTCACGCCCGAAGCCCTGACCGCGCTGAGGGCAATCAGCGAGGCGGCGCGCACCATCCCCGGCGTGAAGAAGAATGACATTGTCAGCCTGGCAACGGAAAACGCCATTTCCGGGCAGGGCGGTGACCTCGCGATCGATCCGGTGCTGGAGGCGGGTCAGATCGACGAGGGCGCCGCCGCGCGTGCCTGGTCACGCGTACAGTCCATGCCCATGATGCTGGATCTCCTCGCCGCGCGCGACGCCAGTCTTGTGACCATCCTGATCCCGGTGGAGGACCCCGACCATGCCGAAGCCCAGGTCGAGGCGGTGCGCGCACTGGCCACCGGCCTTGCCCCGGACACGCTGCGGGTCAGCATTGCCGGCGTGGCGACGATGAATGCCGAGCTCGGCCGGGTGGTCAATGGCGACACGGCCCGCCTCGTGCCCGCTGCGGTGCTCGCCGTCCTGGCCACCATCCTGATAGCGCTGCGGCAGTGGCGCGCCGTGATCGGGCCACTGGTGGTGATCGTCATGTCGGTGGTGGTGTCGGTGGGCACGATGGGCTGGATCGATGCCAGGTACTACCTCATCACCACCGCGCTTCCGATCGTGATCATGGCCATTGCCGTGGCCGACTCCCTTCATCTCAGCACCGCCTTTCTGCGCCACCGCCGCCTGCAGCCAGCCGACAGTGCCGGGCGCGCGGTGACGGCTGCGCTCAGCAGGACCGCGCTGCCCATCAGCCTGACATCCCTGACCACCATGGCCGGCTTCATCGGCCTGAGCGTCGGCACCGCCATGCGCCCGATCAGCGAATTCGGCCTCTTCGCCGCCCTCGGCGTCGCCGCCGCCTGGCTGCTCAGCCTGACCGTCCTGCCGGCCATCCTGGTGATCACCGATCTCGGGCCAAAGGCCGCCGGCCGGCCCGGCACGGCACCCCGCCGACGCCTGGACGCGCTGGTGGCGGGGATCACGAAACAGGCCGTGCGCCGGCCGGAAACGCTGCTCGTGCCGCTTGCCATCATCGCCTCCATGATCGCGATCGCGGCAAGCCATGCGGAGTTCGATTATGAGCGCAAACGCTACTTCGCCGGGGACACGGCGGTGCGGGCGGCGGATGCGGAGCTGAACACCCGCCTCGGCGGCATCAACTTTCTCGACGTGATCGTCGAAAGCCCGGACGAGGGCGGACTGATGACACCGGCAGCGCTCGCCTCCATCGCCGAGCTCAAGGCCATCATGGCCGACGATCCGGTCGTGTCACAGGTGGTCGGCATCGATGATTACATCGCCACCATGCACCGCGCCCTGACCGATGCCGCGCCCGGCACCCTGCCCACGCGCGAGCGCGCCCCGGCCCAGTACATGTTCCTCTACGAGGCTTCGGGTGCGCCCGAGGATTTCAGGCAGGAAATCGACTACACCCACAGCGTCGCCCTGGTCAGGGCCCAGCTTGCCACCGACCAGTTCAAGCTGACCCGCCAGACCGTGGAACGGCTTGACCGCCAGGTCTCCGACTGGTCGGAACGCTCGGGACTTTCGGCCACGCTGAGCGGCCGGGTGGCGGTCAATGTCGGCTGGATGGAGCGGCTGTCGGAGACCCATTTCGTCGGCCTTGGACTGGCTGCGCTGCTGGTCTGCCTTGCCACGGCGATCAGCTTCCGCGCGATTACGCCGACACTGCTGGCCCTGGTGCCGGTCAGCCTCGGCGTCCTGTCGGTCTATGCCGTGATGGGGCTGGCCAATATCGACATCGCCCCGGCCACGAGCATGGCAGCCGCCATCTCCACCGGGCTCGGTGTCGATTTCGGCATCCACCTCGTCGCCCATGTCCGCCGCAGGCTGGCCGAAGGCGTAACCATCGAGGCCGCGCTCGGCAGCGGCTATGTCACCGTGGCGCGGGCCTGTTTCTACAGCGCCGCAGCGCTGGGAATCGGGCTGTCGGTCCTGCTGTTCAGTTCCGCGCCGCCCCTGCGATGGTTCGGCACGCTGATCGCTGCCGGCGCGGCGGGCAGCCTGCTGGGTGCCCTCCTGATCCTGCCACCGCTGATGAAATTCCTCGCGCGCCGTGCGCGCCAGACCTTTGACGAAAGGACCACCGCCCATGCCTAAGCACCTGATCGCGCCCATCGCCCTTGCGCTGCTGTCCTGGTCCGAGCCGGCCCGGGCAGACACTGCAGGCCTCGAACTCGCCACCGCCGTGTTTGACCGCCCCGCCAATGAGGGCCGGGTCGGGGAAATGAACTTTGTCATGACCAATGCCCGCGGCCAGACCCGGGAGCGAGTCGCGCTCATGGCCCATGGCGAAACCGACGCGCTGACGCGGATCGCGATCTATTTCGAGGCCCCGGCGGCGATCGAGGGCACAGCCTTCCTGACCCACGACCACGAGGAAGGCAGCGACGAGGCCTGGCTCTACCTGCCGGCCACTGATCGCACGCGTCGCCTGCCGGCGTCGGAACGCGGCGACTATTTCATGGGCACCGACATCACCTATGGCGACATCAAGGACAATTTCCGCTTCGACCCGGCCGACTGGACCTTTGCCCTCGATGGAACGTCCGACAGGGATGGCGAGGCCCTGCCGGTGCTCACCGGCACAGCCCGGAGCGACGAGATTGCCGCTGAGCTCGGCTATTCGGCCTTCTCCGCTGTCATCGACACCGAGACACTGTTTCCCGTCGAGGTTCAGTTCGCCGATACCGAAGGCGAGCCCCTGAAAACCATCCGAGTGGAAGAGACCGGCCTCATCGGCGGGGCCTGGACGGCGCTGCGCTTCAGCGTCGAGAACCTCCAGACCGGCCACAGGACCGAGGTCTTCTTCGAGGATATGCGCCATGTCCCCGATATCGGCGACCATGCCTTCGATCCCGATGCGATGGCCTATGGCGTGCCTGATATCGGCTAGCAGGCTGTGGGACTGTTCCAGATCGGACCAGTGGTGGGACAATGATGTTGGGTAGAGTTGTTGTGGTGCTGGCGGCCCTTGTGGGTCTCGCTCTGGCCGGCCCCGTGGCCGGCGCCGAGGCGCGGCTGACGGGCCACGGCCTGGAGGCCGAGCTGTGGGCCGGTGTCGACGACGCCGATGGTGGCCCGGCGCTGGCCCGCCTGACCCTGAGCCCCCGCCTCAAGGCCCGTATCGGCAAGCGCTGGCGCGCCGAACTCGGCCTTCGCGTCGAATTCGCCGGCGGCGAGACCGGCCTCGGCACGACCGACACATTTTCCGATCTCTCGAGGCCCCTTCTGCGCTCCGACACCACCCGGCTGGAGATCGACACCGCGACCCTCAGCTGGCGCCGCCGGTCCACCGTGCTGACCCTCGGCAAGCAGACCGTGGCCTGGGGAAAGCTTGACGGGCTCCAGGTCACAGACCGGTTCGCCCCGGTGCGCCAGCGCGATTTCATCCTCACCGACACACGGCCCGAACGCATTTCCCGCTGGGGCGCGCGCTTCGAGCACGATCTTGGCGACTGGCGGGCCGACTGGGCGCTCGCCCTCGACCCGACGGTGAGCCAGCTGGCCCGGCCGGGCGACCGTTTCTTCCCCACCGCGCCGCGCAACCGTGCGGGATTTCTGGCCGGTGCCGCCCTGCCGCCCGTCACCGTCAGCGACCGCAACGCCGTGTTCGAGGATGCCACCCTCGGCCTGCGCCTGTCGCGACGCTTGCGCGGGGCCGACTTCGCCGTGCTGGCGCTTTCCGGGCCCGACACCGATCCCGTCTTCGCCGCGGGCGGGCCGGCCACGTCCCCGGCTGTGACACTGGACTATCCGCGCCGCACGCTTGTCGGCATCACCGGCTCGCGCACGGCGGGCGAGTTTGTCCTGCGCGGGGAGCTTGCCCACGTGCCCGACCAGGCGGTGAATGTCGCGCCGAGCCTTGAGAGCGATGATCGCGCCCGCTGGCTCGCCGGCATCGGCGCAGACTGGAGCGCGCCGGGCGACGTCTTCGTGAACGCCCAGATCGGCATCGACCATATCGCCGACGGCGCGGCGTCGCTCACACGGCCGGGCACCGACACCATCGCCACGCTGCGCGCCCAGAAGGGTTTCGTCAGGGATACCGTCTATCTCAGGGGCGAATATATCGGCTCGCTGAGCGATGGCGACGGCGTGATCCGGCCCATGGTGGAATGGCAGGCGACCGATACGGTGACCGTCAAGGCCGGCGCCGACATCGTGTTCGGCGAGCGTGATGAGCTCTTCGGCCAGTTCCGCGAGAATGATCGCTTATGGGTGCGCCTGACAGTCAGTCTCTAACGCACCTGGGACCGCTGGCCGCGTTGGCGACAGGAAACCAAGGCTGTGAGCTCACCATCGGAATCGGTCAGGAACCAGATTTCACGCTCGAAACCTGTTTCAGGAGCCAAGGCCATCACGCCAGAGCATGGTCGGACCGGTCAGCGTGAGCATCTCTTCGGGATCGACGAAGTTCGGTAGGTCGGCCAGAGCCGCGGCGCCGTGCTCGGATGCGAGTGCATTCTGGAAAGCGGCCAGGCTTTCCCATTCGAGGACCGCCATGCCGTCATAGGGCTGGTCTTCGCCCTCCGCACTCGGCGGGAAGTCGAAATACTCGTATGAGATCAACCCGGGCAGTTTGTGGGCGAGCGGCACATGGGTGCCCAACTGGTGTTCGCGATACTGCTCGTGGGTCATATCCGCGCGGCGCTTGACCAATGACACCGATTTGAAGCTCTGCGTGGGGACGAACCCGTTCGCCCCGCCCGCCATCGGTTGCTGTTGTGTCATTTGCCGTCTCCCTTTACCAAGCTAAGACGTGATTGGTAGCAGGCTTCCACAACACCAAGATGACAACGACCATCAGAAGACCCCTCCATATTGATCAATGCGCTGCTGGGACGCGAGGTCTGGCTGCCGGCCAGGCAGGGATGCAGGTGGGTCAATGAGTGCTTTGCTTGCCCTGAGCGCCCTGGCGGGCTTCCTGGCTGTGGGTTTGGGCGCTTTCGGAGCCCACGCCCTGGAGGGACGGCTCGGCGCCGATGCGAAGGGCTGGTGGGAGACCGCCACGCTCTACGCCCTGGTCCATGCCGTGGCCGCGCTGGCCGTCGCGCTGCAGTCGCCAAAGGGCCTCCTGGCTGTGGCCGGTTGGGCGTTTCTCATCGGCATCGTTCTGTTCGCCGGCAGCCTCTACACCATGGCGCTGAGCGGCATCCGCCCGCTTGGCGCTGTGACACCGCTCGGCGGGCTCGCCTTCCTCATCGGCTGGGGATGCCTGTTCGTGACGGCGCTGCGCCAGGTGTGAGCTTCGGGCCCGGGCGGCTTCGCGCTAAGCTCCGGCTTTGTTGCCGGGAGGGGACGCAATGGACAGACCGGTCAAGGTCAATGTGCACAATTCAAGCCTCTGCGGCGGCCTCTGGTTCATCGGCTGGCTGTTCACCGTCGGCTATCTCGAATTCGGCTTCTGGAAGGGCGCCCTGGCCCTGCTTGTCTGGCCGTACTTCCTCGGCGAACACTTCGCCCCGGATGTCGAGTAGCTTCACCCGCGCCAGAATTCCGGCATGAGGAGGACGAAGACGCTGATGAATTCCAGGCGTCCGAGCAGCATGGCGATGAGGCAGACCCATTTCGAGAAATCGCTCAGCCCGCCGAAATTGCCGTTCGGCCCCACCGCGCTGCCGAGGCCTGGGCCGACATTCGACACGCTTGCCGCCGCTGCGGAGATCGCGGTGATGGGGCTTTCCCCGGCCAGGTTGATCAGCAAGGCGGCGACCATGAAGGTGGCGATGTAGAGGAAGATGAACACCATCACGGCCTGCAGCGTGGTCTCGCCCACGGGCTTTCCGCCATAACGCACAGGCACGATTCGGTGCGGGCGCACCATGCGCGCGGCATAGGCCACCAGTGTCTTCACCGCGATTTCCAGGCGAAACATCTTGATGCCGCAAGCCGCCGACCCGGCACAGCCGCCGAGAAAGGTCGCCAGGAAGAAGATGCCCACGGCAAACCCGCCCCATTCATCATAGCCGGCGCTGGCATAGCCGGTGCCCGTCATCACCGAGACCAGGTTGAAGGCGCTGCTCTCGATCACCGCCAGCAGGCCCGGCCCGTCATCGCCGCCGGTGGCCATTCGCCAGATCACGAGCAGCGAGACGAGCACCAGGATGATGGCGGTGTAGAGGCGCGGCTGGGGATCTCTGAGCAGAGGCGTGATGCGGCCCTGCAGCAGGGCGAGCGCCAGCAGTGCGAAGGGCAGCCCGGCGAGGAACATGAAGACCGTGGCCACGGGAATGACGCCGGCCGCATCATTCTCCCGGAACCACTGGAAGCTCGTATCATGGGTGGAGTAGCCGCCCGCCGCCATGGTCGTCATGGCATGGGCGAAGGCGTCGAAGGCGCTCATGCCGGCAATGGCGTAGAGGATCAGGCAGAGCACGGTCAGGAAGAGATAGACCAGGCCCGTCTGGGCGGCGATTTCCGCCACGCGCGGCATGAACTTGCCGGTCTGGTCGGAGCTTTCCACCTGGAAGAGCTGCATCCCGCCGACCTGCAGGAAGGGGAGGATGGCGATGGCGGTCACGATGATGCCGATGCCGCCGATCCATTGGAGAATGGCGCGCCAGAGCAGGGTGCCTTCCTGAAGTGTTTCGAGGTCGGTCAGAATGGTGGCCCCTGTTGTGGTCAGTCCTGAAACGCTTTCGAAGATGGCGTCGGTGAAGGTGTACCTGTCTGGCAGGACGAAGATCAGGGGCAAGGCGGCGGCAAAGGACAGGACCACCCAGACCAGTACGGTGAGCAGGAAGGCCTCGCGCAGGCCGGTCTTCGGCCGCGCATTGCCCGCCGAGATGGCCATGACGATGCCCACCGTCGTTACCGCGAAGGCCCAGAGCCCGAACACCGCCCACTGGTCATGGCCGAGCGCGGCGTCGAGCAGTGCGCAGGGCACCATGGCGAGGCCCAGGAAGGCCAGCATGACGCCAAGGGCGAGGAGGACGGGGCTGAGGCGCATGGTGTCGGCTCGCCCTCAGGAGGGCCTGGCGCGCTCATGCGGGCTGTCGAGGGAGAAGGTCGGGATTGTCACCCTGAGCGGGCCCGCGGCTGTGTCGAACATGTAGTGGCCACGCATCAGGCCGGAGGGTGCCGCGAGCGGCGCGGCGCTCGTGTATCGGAAGGCGCTGCCCGGCGCGATTTCGGGCTCCTGTCCGACGACGCCCGGGCCCTCCACGGTCTGCCGGCCGGAAACCGCATCCACCAGTTCCCAGTGGCGCGTGCGCAGGGTGACGGGGGCGTCCTGCCGGTTCTCGATCTCCACGGTATAGGCCCAGACATAGCGGTCCCGCGCCGGATCGGATTCCTCATCGAGGAAACGCGGCGCGACCCGCACGATGATTCCGGCGGTGTCGGCCATGAAGGGCGTGTCGATGGGGATGGGCGGGGTATCGGTCATGGTCGTTGCGGGTGTAGCGCCCAAAGCCTTCAGATCGCATTAAGCGCAGCGATCAGGTCGTCGTCCAGGTCGCCTGCATCTTCCAGGCCACAGGAGATCCGCACCCAGCTGCCATCCAGCCCCATATCGGCCTGGGCCTCGGCTGAGAGCGCCCGGTGGGTGGTGGTGGAGGGGTGGCAGGCAAGCGATTTCGCATCGCCCAGATTGTTTGACACATCGACCAGTTCGAGCGCGTTGAGAAACTTGAAAGCCGCTTCCTGGCCACCCCTGAAGGACAGCGCCAGGAGCGTCCCGCCGGCGCTCATCTGTTTCTCATGGACGGCGAAATGCGGATGGTCACTGCGATGGGGATAGCGCACCGCTGCGACGGCGCCGTGCCCGGCCACGGCATCGGCGAGGCGCGCAGCGGTGTCGGACTGGCGGTGAACGCGCAGCGACAGCGTCTCCAGCCCCTTCAGGACGACCCAGGCATTGAAGGGCGAACAGGCCGGGCCGGTGTGGCGCAGCCAGGGATCGAGATGCTCCTCGATCTCGGCCTTCGGCGCGAGAATGGCACCGGCGAGCACACGGCCCTGTCCGTCCATGTGCTTGGTGGCGGAATAGACCACCCAGTCGGCGCCGAATTCCATCGGGCGCTGGAGCACCGGCGTGGCGAAGACATTGTCCACGACCAGCTTCGCCCCGGCCCTGTGCGCCAGTTCGGCCACGGCGGCCATGTCGATCCCGTCGAGCAGGGGGTTGGCCGGGGTCTCGATCAGGACGAGTTTTGTCGGCTGTGACAGTGCTTCGGCCCAGGCATCGAGGTCGGCCCCGTCCACCATCACCGTTTCGATGCCGAAGCGCGGCATGAGTTCCGAGATGATCCAGCGGCAGGACCCGAACAGCGCCTTGGCCGCCACCACGCGGTCGCCGGTGCGGCACTGACACAGGAGCGCGGAGGAGATCGCGCCCATGCCTGAGGCCGCCACACGGCAGGCTTCGGCGCCCTCAAGCGCGGCGAGGCGGTCCTCCAGCATGCGATTGGTCGGGCTGCCATAGCGGGAATAGACGAATCCGGGCTCAGTTCCGGCCATGCGGGCGGCGGCTTGTTCCGGGCTGTCATAGACATAACCCGAGGTCAGGATGAGCGCCTCGGAGGTCTCGCTCCAGGGCGTGCGTTCCTGGCCGTGGCGCACCGCCAGCGTGTCGGGCTTGAGCTTTGATTTGTCGGCCATGCAGACAGGTCGCTTTCCTTCTACCGGAGCGCGACTTAGTGATGGGTTTGAGGAGGGGTCAAGCCATGACCGAGCCGGAAGTGACCGACAACCAGACCCCTGCCGGGGAAACCCTCGCGCCGGGCGTGATGTCGGACCATCAGCTCCGGACCCTGATGGGCGAGGGCGGCATTGCGAGCGAAACCGACTGGGACAGTGAACAGGTCCAGCCGGCAAGCCTCGACCTGCGCCTGGCTGCCGACGTTTACCGCATCCGCGCAAGCTTCCTGCCGGGCCGTGACCGCAGTGTCGGCAGGCATCTCGGCGGCGGCGGCCTGCACATGCACCGCATCGATATCAGCGAAGGTGCGGTGCTGGAAACGGGCTGTGTGTACCTTGCCTTGCTGCAGGAGCGCCTCAAGTTGCCCGCCAATGTGTCGGGCCGTGCCAATCCCAAGAGTTCCACGGGCCGGATCGACGTGTTCACGCGCCTCGTCACGGACCGGGCGGAGACCTTCGATACCGTGGCGCCGGGCTATGACGGGCCACTTTTCCTCGAGATCTGCCCGCGGACCTATTCGATCCTGGCCCGAAAGGGCGACCGGCTGGCCCAGTTGCGCCTGCGGTCCGGGCCGCAGGAAGCGGTGAAAGAACTGATCTTTCGCGTCGACCTGTCCGGGGAGCCGGGCCAGCCCGTGGGCTGGCGGGCCCGGCGCCATGCCGGCATCGTCGACCTGCGCAAGGTGGGCGGCCATGCGGTGGCCGAATACTGGGAGCCTGTCTACACCCATAAGGGGCGCGTCGTCCTCCATCCGGACGAGTTCTACATCCTTGCCTCTAAGGAAAGCGTGAAGGTGCCCACCACCCAGGCCGCCGAAATGGCGCCCATCGCGCCGGAACTGGGCGAGTTCCGCGCCCATTATGCCGGCTTCTTCGATCCGGGCTTCGGCACCAATCAGGGCGGCTCGAAGGCGGTGCTCGAGGTGCGCTCGCGCGACGTGCCATTCATCCTCGAAGACGGCCAGCCGGTGGGCAAGCTCGTCTATGAGCGCCTGTCTGCGAAACCTGCCCGCACCTATGGCCAGAGCGGCAACAATTACCAGGGCCAGGCGCTCAGGCTCTCCAAGCATTTCGCGCCATGATATTGGTCGAAACTATGGGTATGGTTGAAATCATTGATTTGAACGATGCGTTCGCGGCGCATATGTCTTCTTTGTCAAAGGAGGACACATCATGGATATCGACATCGGAATAAGCGAGGCGGGCCGCGACGCCATTGCCGGGCAGCTCGAAGCGGTGCTCGCCGACACCTACGCCCTTTATGGCAGGACCCACGCCTATCACTGGAACGTGACGGGCCCGCGCTTCCACAGCCTGCACACTCTGTTTGAGGAGCAGTATCGTGAGCTCTGGGCGGCCCTGGACGAGATCGCCGAGCGCATCCGCGCCCTCGGGGTTTTTGCGCCCATGAGCCTGTCGGTGCTGGCGGCGAAGTCGACCATCGGCGCCGACAATGAGGTGCCGAGCGCAGAGGTGATGGTGAAGAATTTGGCCAGCGGCCAGGAGGCGCTCGCGCGCACCGCAAAGGAAGCCCTTGGCGTGGCCGAAGACCATGGCGACCCGGCAACAGCGGACCTGCTCACGATCCGGGCCCAGACCGCCGAGAAGACCGCCTGGATGCTGCGGGCGAGCCTGTAGCGCCCTCGCTACTCAAGGGTCTGGCTCAAAGTTTGACACCGTCGAATTCTGGCCCGCCTCTCGGACCCTCGCCCGCTCCCAACCGCCTACGTGATGCTTGGAATTGCATTATCGGGAGGGGCGCGAGGTCCGGCTGGCACGTCCAAAACCCCGCTGAGCGGTGTTTTTGTTAGGAAACGAAGTAATTGTTCACGTTTTGACGCCCAACCTGCTCAGCGTACTGGGCCGGCGACTGTTTTTATACTTAACGCCGAAGAGTTTCACTTTCCCATAACTGGGTGTTCATGGCTCTGTTGCAGCCTTCCCCGGCAATTGAGCGGGGCCAGACCATGCGTATCAGGACAAGAAACGAGGCATTCAAGGCCATCATGTTGATCGCCTCGGTGGGTGTTTCCCTGTCTCTGGTCATCTATCTGTTCACGGTCAGATTCGCACCGCCGGCGAGTTTTCTCGTCAATTTCTCCATCGCTTTCATTGTCTCGGTCTGCATCACGGTGCCCGTGGCGATCCTCATGGGCCAGGCGAATTATCGCATCAGCCTGATGAATGATCGCAACAAGGCCCTCGCCGCCGATGCCGAGACCGCCCGGGCACGCTTCGAACACTTCGCCCTGATTTCGAGCGACTGGATGTTCGAGACCAATGAAGAGGGCGAGCTGACCTATTCCGCCGGTTCCGCCGAGCCCGACCGCGCGCGCGACACCGCCTTCGGCAAGCCCGTGCCCCTTGTTGCCGCCCTGGCCCTCGACGAGCAGCGCCGGGCGGAGTTCATCGTGCGCATGGCGGCGCGCGAGCGGATCAGCCTGAATGCGGTGCGCGTGGTCCAGCCCGGCCGGCAGGCCGCCATCCTTGAACTGACCGCCGCGCCGATCTTCGACGCCGAGGGCACCTTTGTCGGCTATCGTGGCGGCGGCCGGGATGTCACCGCGCGCCACCGCGCCGTTCACAAGATCAGGGAAATGGCCAATCGCGACAGCCTCACCGGTGCCCTGAACCAGCGCGCCTTCCGCGATCACATGCAGGACGTGGTCTGGAGCCCCGATGATCCGGTCATGCGCGCCCTGGTGCTGATAGACCTCGACGGGTTCAAGGCCATCAACGACATGTACGGCCATGAGACCGGCGACCGGTTGCTCTGCCTGGCCTATCGCCGGATCAACCATACGGTGCGCGACGCCGACATGCTGTTCCGCCTGGGCGGGGATGAATTTGCCATCTGGCTCGACGGCCTGCCGCCGGAAGGCGAGGCGATTGACGGTCTCGTGCGCCGCCTCGCCCATGAGTTTTCCCGCCCCTTCAAGATCGGCGAGGCCAAGGTCACCCTCGGCGTGTCGGTGGGCGTGGCCGTGCTCAACGCCAACAGCCCCCATGGCAAAGCGCTTTACGACCATGCCGACATCGCCATGTACAAGGCCAAGTCCGAGGGCGGCGCGCAGTTCCGCAATTTCGACAGTTCCGAAGCCGAGGCGCTGGAGCGGCGCCGGCACCTGGAAAAGGACCTCAAGGTCGCCCTGGACGAGAATCTTCTCTCGCTGGTCTACCAGCCCCAGCTCGATATCGACACGCTGGGCGTGGTCGGCTTCGAGGCGCTGGCGCGCTGGCACCACCATGAACTCGGTAATATTTCGCCGGGCGAGTTCATCCCCATCGCCGAACGGGCCGGGCTGATGCCGAAGCTCGGGCGGCTTGTCATGTTGAATGCGCTCAACCATGCCCTGCTCTGGCCGAAATGCCCGCGCACCGGCCTGTTGCCGCGCGTCAGCGTGAACCTGTCGGCCTCGGTCCTGTTCGACGACCAGCTCGCCACCACCATCGAGACCGCCCTGGCCAGTGCCGGCGTGGATGGCGAGCGCCTCGAGATCGAGATCACCGAGAGCGTGCTCCTGCAGCGCAAGGACACCACGATGGAGAACATGCGCCGCCTGCGCGCGGCCGGGGTCTCCTTCGCTATTGACGATTTCGGCACGGGCTTCTCCTCGCTGAGCTATCTCACCCAGTTCCCGGTGCAGAGCCTGAAAATCGACCAGAGCTTCATCGCCGACATGGAGAACGCGCCGAGCCACACCGTGACGCGCTCCATCGTACAACTCACGCGCAATCTGAACCTGAAGGCTGTGGCTGAGGGTGTCGAGACCATCCAGCACCTTGAGATGCTGCGCGAGCTCGGCTGTGATTTCGCCCAGGGCTATCTCTTCGCCAAGCCGCTGCAGCCCATGGAACTGCCGGGCTTCATCGCCGAAGGTGTCCACCTTCCCGAGGGGCCGTCTAAACTGCAGGTTGCCGGGTAAAGAAAAGCCGGGCAGCCATGAAAAGGCGCCCGGCGTGAAAGTTGGCCTCGGGGGAGGAATCACCCGGAAATTCCGGGCGCTGCGTGAGGCAACGCAACAACTGGCATATGGCCTTCGCCCACAAGCCTATCAAGCCCGTTGCGTCAGCGCTGTCATGCACCAATGCATGACAGTGTTCACAAATCTGTCACGCACCGACTGACGCGCGTTTCAGCTCGGCGACCTGGGCGGTGAGGAAGTCCCTGAAGGCAGCGATCCGCGAGGAGCGGCGCAGGTCGCTCGGATACACGAAGTAGAGCTCGAAGGCCGGTCCGGTGAGTTCCGGCAGGACCTTCACCAGGTTGGATCGCGACGACACCATGTAATCGGGCAGGTCGGCGATGCCGAGCCCGGCCTCCACGGCGCGCAGCATGGCGAAGACATTGTTGATGATCAGCGACGGCGTGCGCGGCGGACGGTCGTCCCGGCCCACACGCTGGGCCCAGTTGACATTGCGCATGGGCGTGTTCGTGTCGGTGCCGTAGACGACGATGCGATGGCCATCGAGGTCGCTGGCTTCCGCCGGCGTTCCGTGGGCCTGCAGGTATTCCGGCGCGGCGTAGAGGCTGGTGGCCACCGTGCCGAGGCGTCGCTGGATCAGGTCGGCCTTGTCGGCGGCCCAGAGCCGGATGGCGCATTCCGCTTCCAGCTTCAGCAGGTCGAACTCGCCATCATCGAGGCGCATGTTCACGCGCAGGTCGGGATAGGCGTCCATGAAGCTGCCGAGCTTCGGCGTCAGCCATACCGAGCCGAAGGTCACCGGCGCCGAGACGGTGAGTTCGCCGGAGGGGTGGTCCTGGGCATCGCGCAGGGTGAAGCTCGCCGACTGGGCGGCGGCGGCCATGTCCCTGGTCGAGCGGTGCAGGATGTGGCCGGCATCGGTGAGCACGAGGCCGCGCGCATGGCGCTGGAACACCGAGATGCCGAGCCCGTCCTCCAGCGCCGCGATCTGTCGCGAGACGGCCGACTGTGAAATACCCAGCCGCTCGGCCGCCGCGGTGAGACTGCCCGTCTCGGCCGCGGCGTGAAAGGATTTCAGCTTGTCCCAGTCCATTTGCATAGGCATCGAAGACCAGCCATGCCATTTTGCGGGCGATGTGTCCAGCGCTGTCAGGGGCGGGCGGGATCAGTCGCGTGGAAGGACCAATTGGACGAGGATATTGCAAAAATAGTCCTCGCCATCGCGACAGGCCTGCCGCATCAGGCGCAGGCCCTCGGCGTCATCACTTTCCCCGCCGCGCCCGGCATGAATCAGGCCGCCGAGCGTTCCGCATCCCGCTGCATTCCCGCCATCGCAGGCCTGCTTGTAAAGCTCCCGCGCGCGGGCGTCATCCCGCGCCCCGCCGAGGCCTTTCTGGAACAGAAAACCGAGACCGGTGCACCCCTGCACATGCCCGCCATCGCAGGCCGCAGCCCATTTCCGCCGCGCGGCGGCGTAGTCCTCAGCATTGTAGGCCTTGTCCCCCCGCGCATAGGCGGCGTCCGCCTCTTCGGAGGTGACCTTTGGCTCCTCCGCCTGCGCCGTCAGCGCCAGCAGTAGCGTCAGGCATGTGAGAGTCAGAACTCTGAGCATGCACACATCGCCCTCCGTTTCGTAAAGCTAGCAAACAGCGGTTCACGGGCAAGGTGGAAAGTGCGATCTGCTCCCTCTCCCGCAGGCGGGAGAGGGCTGGGGTGAGGGTGCGAGCGTCAGCGAGCCCTCCGATCTCACAGCCTTCACCCCGGATCAGTCGCAGGCCCTCACCCTCCCACGCACTCGGCGCGGGCCCCTCCCTCTCCCACTTGCGGGAGAGGGGATGCGCGCACCTACTCCGCCGCCACCATCTCCGCTTCGGCCCTGGCTTCCTCCAGGAAGCGTTCCGCTTCCAGCGCGGCCATGCAGCCCATGCCGGCGGCGGTGACGGCCTGGCGATACTCCTCGTCGGTGACGTCGCCGGCCGCGAAGACGCCCGGCACATTTGTGGCCGTGGAGTCCGGTTCGGTGATGATGTAGCCATTGTCCTTCATCGCCACCTGTCCGGTGAAGAGCTCGGTCGAAGGCTTGTGGCCGATGGCGATGAAAACGCCGTGGACATTGCGGCTCTCGGTCTCGCCGGTCTCGACATTCTTCAGCCGCACGCCCGTGACCCCCAGCGGGTTCTCATCGCCCAGCACATCTTCCAGAACCGTGTTCCATAGCACCTCCACCTTGGGATGCCTGAACAGGCGGTCCTGCATGATCTTCTCCGCACGCAGACTGTCGCGGCGGTGCACCAGCGTGACCCTGGAGGCGAAATTGGTCAGGAACAGCGCCTCTTCCACGGCGGTGTTGCCGCCGCCGACGACGACGACTTCCTTGTCGCGGTAGAAAAACCCGTCACAGGTCGCGCAGGCCGAGACGCCGAAGCCCTGGAACTTCTTCTCGCTCTCAAGGCCCAGCCATT
>CAZXWB010000030.1:0-16928 GCA_964644395.1 uncultured Hyphomonadaceae bacterium
CAAAGCCCGGAATGTCGTAATTGTCGAAATCACGCTGCGAGGCCGAGAGCGTCAGCACGAAGGGCCCACCGGTGAACTGCGCCCGGCCGCCAAGTTCACTGCCCTCATTGACGCTGTTATAGGCGCCGAAAACATCACCGCTGAACGGGGCCTCGGGCACGTCTTCAGCGATCAGCCCGTCGATCACATTCACCACGCCGCCAATTGCCGCGCCGCCATAGGCCAGCGCTGCCGGCCCGCGCAGGATCTCGATCTTTTCCGCATCGATGCCGTCAGCGCTGACCTGGTGGTCCGGCGAGGCTGCGGAGGCGTCGATCACGCCAATGCCATTGGTGAGAACCAGCACCCGCTCCGCGCCAAGCCCGCGCAGGACCGGGCGGCTCGCACCCTGGCCGAAGAAGGTGGTGGATACGCCGGGTTCGCGGTCGAGCGTGTCGCCGAGCGATCCAGCCAGGCGTTCCACAATGTCCTCGCGTTCGAGCGCCGAGGCATTGCCGATGAGTTCGCTTGACGCGCGGTCCGGGCCCGGTACGGTGACAATGATCGGATCGGCGACCAGTGCGGCCTCCTCGCTGCCCTGGGCAAGCATCATCGGGGCGAAGGCAACAGTCGTCAGTGCGGCGGACAGGAAGCGCGTCATGGGCGATCTCCGGTTATTATTGTGATAGTATCACGGCGTAGGTGAACCATGCCGCCGGTATGGTCAACCGGCTTCGTTGGGTCACATGGACAAAGCCCGGGAACCGTGGTTTCGCTACCGCAGTTTGCATCGGCACGAGGGCAGCATGGCAAAGGGTTTGATCACGGTTTTCGGCGGCTCGGGCTTTGTGGGTCGCTATGTGGTGCGTGCGCTTTGCAAGCAGGGTTACCGAGTGCGCGTGGCCGTGCGCCGGCCCCATCTGGCGGGCGACCTGAAACTCGCCGGCGATGTCGGCCAGGTCCAGCTTGTCCAGGCCAATGTGAAGAACCGTCCCTCCGTCGACGCCGCCGTGGAAGGCGCGCTCGGCGTGGTGAACCTGGTGGGCATACTCGCCGAGCTCGGCAAGCAGACCTTCGAGAAGACCCAGCGCGACGGCGCCCGCAATGTCGCCGAAGCCGCCGCCGAGGAAGGGGTCGAGGACCTCGTCCACGTCTCCGCCATCGGCGCCGATGCCGACAGCAAGGCCGACTATGCCGAGACCAAGGGCGAGGCCGAGGCGCTGGTGCGCGAGATCTTTCCCACAGCCGTGATCCTGCGCCCCTCCATCGTGTTCGGGGAGGAAGACGAATTCTTCAATCGCTTCGCGGAGATGGCCCGCTTCGCCCCGGCGCTTCCCTTGATCGGCGGCGGCAAGACGAAGTTCCAGCCGGTTTTCGTGGGCGATGTGGCCGATGCCGTGGTCGCAAGCCTCGGCAACGGCGCGGCGAAGGGCGAGACATTCGAGCTTGGCGGCCCGCGCACCTACACCTTCAAGGAGCTCCTGCAATACATCCTGAAGACCATCCACCGGAAGCGCTTCCTGGCGCCCCTGCCCTTCTTCATCGCCAAGCCCATGGGCCTCGTCTTCGGCGGGCTCTACCGTATCCCGCCGATTTCATCTGGCATTCTCGGCGGCCCGCCGATCACGGGCAGCCAGGTGGAAATGCTGAAGACCGATAATGTGGTGGCCGAAGGCGCGAAGACCTTCGCCGATCTTGGTATCACCGACCTGGAAACCGTCGAGGGCATCGTTCCCACCTATCTCTACCGTCACCGCCCCTATGGCCAGTTCAGCGAGGACGAGCGCGACAGCGAGGCGGGATGAAGGTTCCGCTTCAGCTGATCCAGCCCAGACCCCAGGGTGACGCAGCGATCAGGACCACGCCAAGGACCAGCCGGTAGATCACGAAGGGCAGGAAGCTGATGCGCTTGAGCAGTGCCATGAGCGCCCAGATCGAAGCGAGCCCCGAGACAAACGACAGGAATGCGATCTGTAGCCCGTCGCCCATGCTGGCCTGCGCCGTCGCCGCCTCAGTGGCGTCCATGGTGTAGAGCTCAAGCAGCGCGTAACCGCCCACCATGGCGAGCAGGGGTGCGCCGATCAGCATGGAAAACCGGGCGGCTTCGGTGCGTGCGAAACCGAGTGCGCGCGCCGCCGTCATGGTGATGCCTGAGCGCGAGGTGCCGGGCAGGAGCGCGGCAATCGCCTGGGTCGCGCCGATCAGGACGGCGTCCCTGAGGCCCATTGCCCGGACCTCGCGGTGGCGTGCGCCTCTGGCATCGGCCCACCAGAGCAGCAGGCCGAAGACGATGCTCGTGGCGGCGACGACATAGACCGATCGCAACTGCGCCTCCAGCGCCTCGGTCTTGAAGATCTCATAGGCCCCTGCCACGGCTACCGCGATGGGCGTTGCTGCAAGGATCAGCGCGGCAAGCCTGCCGGCCTCGCTGAGCGGCCCACCACGGAAGGGCTGGCCCAACAGTTCCACGCCGCCGACAATCGCCCGGCCCACATCCCTGCGAAAATAGACCAGCACGGCGAACAGCGTGCCGAGATGGGCCATGGCGTTCACAAGCACTTCGTCGCGCCCCTGCAGCGCAAAGGCATCAGCGGCCAGCAGCACATGGCCCGAAGACGAGATCGGCAGCCATTCCGTGATGCCCTGGACGAGCGCGATGATCAGGATCTGGATGAAGGACATGGGCGCGCTCCGGCTCGTGTTTTCCCGCCCGCGCCCTTTCCCATGATTGGCGCAGGCTGGAAAGCGTTCCGGGCGGCAGGCTTGCAAGCCCGGTGCCCGCCGGGGCGCTGGAACATGGGCGGTGCCAGCGCGTTAGGTTGAGCAGGAGGAGACAAGACCATGACCACCCGCACCTATATGACCCAGATCCTGTTTCTGATGTGTAATGCCGTTATTTTCGGCACCGGCACCATGCTGACCCTGATCTTCACAGACAGTGTGGGTTCGGCCGTGATCGGCATCGTGGCCTCGGCCGTGGCCGGCGTGGTGGGCGGCGGATTGCTTGCCTGGAAACTCGCCCCACGCATGCGCCAGCGCTACTGGGACCGGCGCGGTAAAAACCTGAAGGCCGTGTGGGAATAGGCGACAGGCGGTCTGACCTGCCCGGTGAAGAGTGCGGCAGGCAACGTCAAAACGTCCGCTTCGTGCGGCCCTTGTGGGCACTTGCCGCGGCCGGGTTTTCCGGCCAGTCATGCTTTGGATAACGCCCCTTCATGTCCTTGCGCAGGTCTGCATAACCGCCCCGCCAGAAACGCGGCAAGTCCGATGTGAGCGCGACCTGGCGGCGGGCCGGCGAGAGCAGCGAAAACCTGATGGCCACCCGGCCGCCCCCAATACGAGGGTGCGCATCCAACCCAAAGACCTCCTGCACCCGACAGTTCACCAGCGGGGCGGTCTCTGCCAGATAGTCGATCGCCAGGCGCGAACCGGCCGGGCTTTCGAAATATGTCGGTGCCAGTTCATCCAGGTCCCGCGGCAGGGGCCAGTCGAGCAGCGCCCTGGCGGCGTTCGCCAGTTCGCCTCCCGAAATCGCTGCCAGATCCGGTGTCTGGTCAAGAATTGGCCGGAGCCACTCGTCCAGCCGCGCAATCAGTACTTGTTCGAAATCCGCAGGCCAAGGCGCTCCGAACACGCTGTGGAGCAGGCTCAGCCGCGCCGCGAGGGTATCGAGCGCCGGCCGACGCGCGAGCAGGTCCAGGCCATATGTCTCAACGGCCTCAAGCAGCGCCTCCGTCACCGCCTCGCCCTTCGGTTTGGGCAGGGGCGTTTCCGACAGTGTGATGGCGCCGATGCGGGTGACACGTTTGGCGCTGACCTGTCCCGTTTCCGGCGAAAAGGCGTGGAGCGTGGCGGTCTCAACGCGTTTGCGGGCGACGCTGTCCTCGACCGGCACGGCTGCCGTGATCCGGGCAACGCCGCTGCCGCCGCCAAGGTCGGCCACGGCAATCCATTCCCGACGGGCAAGCGGATCGCCCGGCTCCAGTCGTCCCGCCTGCCCGGACGCCAGCAGGAACATGCCGGGCTGGGCATCGCGATCGCGCGCGCGGGCGAGCCGGTCGGGCCAGGCTTCGAGCAGGATGCGGGCAAGGTCGCTCTGTGCAGAACCGCCCACGTCCCCCTGTGCGGACCAGCGCGCGGCGAGGTCCCGGGCACGGCGTTCGCGCGGACTGTGGCCCACCTCCAGGCGGCGCAGCCGCTCGCCGAGATCGCTTGAGGCGCCGCCCAGACCCCGTTCGCTCAGCACAATGGCCATGCGCGCCGCCAGTGCCCGGTCAGCGCCACTGTTGCGCGCGACGAGCACCGCGAGGCGCGGCGGCAGGGGCAGTTTCGCCGCCGCCCGTCCGAGCGGTGTGATCTCTCCCTCCCCGCCCAAGAGGCCGAGGGTCTGCAACTGGGCACGCGCCGCCTGCAGGCGTCCCGCCGGTGGCGGATCGATCCAGGTCAGGCGCGCCGGATCGCGCTCGCCAAAGCTAGCGAGGTCGAGCACAAGCCCCGACAGGTCGCTGGAAAGGATCTCCGGCACCGGCTCCGGGGTGAGGCCCCGTGTTTCCGGCTCATGCCACAGCCGGTAGCACACGCCGGGCGCGGTGCGTCCGGCCCGGCCCCGGCGCTGGTCCACATTGGCGCGGGCGGCCCTTCGGGTGACCAGCCGCGACACGCCGGTGGCCGCATCGGTCTCCGGAATGCGGGCGAGCCCGGCATCAATGACCACCCGCACGCCGTCTATGGTCAGCGCGCTTTCGGCGATATCGGTGGCAAGCACCACCTTGCGCGTCCCCGGCGGCGCGGGCGAGACGGCGCGGTCCTGGGCGCGCGCGTCAAGGGCGCCATAGAGCGGGGCCAGGATGACATCACCTGGCAGGTCGCCGAGGCGCTCGGCGGTGCGTTCGATCTCGCCCTGCCCCGGCAGGAAGCAGAGGATCGACCCCGCCTGCTCCCGCAGCGCCCGGCGCAAGGCCTGCGCCATGGCATCCTCGACACGCTGATCGCGGTCGCGCCCGAGATAGATGGTCTCCACCGGAAAGCTCCGGCCCTGCGATTCCACGATAGTTGCGTCGATGACCGCAGCGATCCGGGCGGTGTCGAGGGTCGCTGACATGGCGATGATGCGCAGGTTCTCACGCAGCGCGCCCTGAACCTCGAGCGCCAGGGCGAGCCCCATATCGGCGGTCAGGGCCCGCTCGTGGATCTCGTCGAAGATTACCGCACCGATCCCTTCAAGGCCGGGATCAGACAGCGCCATCCGCGTGAAAACGCCTTCGGTGACCACTTCCAGGCGCGTTTTCCCCGACACGCGCGTGTCGAGGCGCGTGCGCAGGCCGACCGTGTCCCCCACCCGCTCGCCAAGTGTCGCAGCCATGCGTTCGGCCGCCATGCGCGCGGCAATCCGGCGGGGCTCCAGCAGGATGATCCTCTGCCCGTCGAGCCAGTCGGCGTCCAGCAGCTGGAGCGGCACCCGCGTGGTCTTGCCCGCGCCCGGCGGTGCCGCCAGCACCAGCCGCGTGCCGTTTTCCAGCGCCGCACAGACCTCCGCCAGCACCGCCTCGATGGGCAGGGTCCGGCTACTGTTCTCGACGGAGCCTGATGGTGCCTGCATCAATCTGTGCTAGTTTCCCGTCCATGGAACTGCAATTGCTTTTGGACACGCTCCGCAGCCATGAGGCGGAACTCAGGCGCGCCGGGATTGACGGGCTGCGCGTCTTCGGATCGGTGGCTCGCGGCGAAGCCAGGGACAGCAGCGATGTCGATCTTGCCGCGAGGCTGGAAAACGGTCGTGCCGTCGGGCTTTACGAGCTTGCGCGCATTGAACGCTATATCGAAGGCCTGATCGGGCGTGAGGTGGATCTCATCACCGAGCATAGTCGCATGAAGCCGCGCCTGCGGGCCGAGATCGAGCGCGACCATGTTGTTGCTTTCTAACCGGGAGGCTCATCTCGTCGGCGATGTCGCCGAGGAGATTGCAAAGGCCATGGCGTTTGCGGCGGGTCATTCGGCCGCTGAACTCGGCGATGATCCCTTGCGGCTCTACGCGGTTGAGAAGGCGATCATGAACGGCATTGAAGCCTGCATCCGCCTGCAGCGCGAAAACACTGGCCGTTTTGACCTGCTATTTGCGGATTTCGATTTCGAGGCCCTGCGGACCATGGGCAATCGCCTTCGCCATGACTATGGCAATGTCGATGTGCAGCAACTCTGGGTGGACCTGACAGGCGTCCTTCCGGCGCTGCGTTCGCGCGCCGAAGCCCTGCTGGCCGACCACCGACGGGCGCTCGGGGCTGACACGAGCTGAGGCGTCACCCGATCCTCCGGGCCAGTTCCGCGGCGTAGAGTTCGCCGAGCTCCGGGCCGTTGCGGGGATAGAGATAGGGCTCGATCAGTTCGAGCTCCATGAGCAGGAGTTCCCCGCCCGCGCCGCGGACCATGTCGACGCGGCCATAGAGCGGCGGGGTGTCGAGCACCTCGATGATGGCCCGCGCGGCAGCCATGTCGCCGCCGGAGGGATCGACGTCCTCCTCGAAGCCGCCATAGAGCGACTGGATGCGGTAGTCGCCGGGCCGGGGGCGCTTGCGCAGGGCATGCGACAGCGCGCCGCCGATGAAAACGAAACTGTATTCGCCCTCCGCCTGGATCGCCGGCAGGAAGGGCTGGGCCATCATCGGGCGGCTGAACGCCGGGACCGGCTCGCCGCGTTTCAGGCGGTGCTGGCCATCGGCGCCGGCGCCGACCTGGCGCTTGATGACCAGATCGTCGGTCTCGAGGGCGTCAAACGCCGCCGCAACGGCCGCCGGGTCCGGGTCGTCGATCCAGGCCGTCGGGATGAGCCGCGCGCCGCGCGCTTCGAGTTCGCGCAGATAGGTCTTGCGCCGGTTCCAGTTCACCAGGCTCACGGGGTTGAACAGACGGGTCCGGGCCTCGATGCCGGCCAGCGTGTCGAGAAAGTCCGCCTCCCGGTCCCAATAGTCCCAGGTCGTCCCGATCACCGCGGCGACAAAATTCGACCAGTCCACAGGGGCGTCCCAGGACACCTCGACGAGATCCAGCCCCCGCGCCGCCAGGGGCCCGCACAGGGCGGCGACCTGGCTATCATGCTCGAAGGAATCGGCCCGTCGGATAGGGCTGCCCGGCATGGTGACCGGGCTGGCGAGAAAGGCGACCTTTCGCATGCGCCGGGGCTTAGGCGTCCGACGTGCCCCAGGCAAGTGGTGTTGAGTTCCGGGCGCGCCAGCCCTAGAGGAAAGGCCAGCTTTCAGGAGATTCCCGCATGAGTTCAGCGCGCTATGACGTGGTCGGCCTCGGCAATGCCATTGTCGATGTGATAGCCCCGGTCGATGAAGCCTTCCTCGACCGTCTCGATATCCGCAAGAATGGCATGACGCTGATCGATGCCGACCGGGCCCAGGAACTGACCGCCGCGACCGAGGGCGCGCGGGAAGTGTCCGGGGGATCGGGCGCCAACACGATTGCCGGCATTGCAAGCTTCGGCGGCAATGCCGCCTATATCGGCAAGGTCGCAGATGACAGGCTCGGTGATGTGTTCCGCCGCGACCTGCACGAGATCGGCGTGGCTTTTGATACCCCCGCGCTGATCGGCGGCGTGGCGACGGCACGTTCCATCATTTTCGTCACGCCCGACGGCGCGCGCAGCATGAACACCTTCCTCGGCGCCTCGACGCTTTTTGCGGCGCAGGATGTGGACGCGGCCACCGTGCGCGACGGGGCCATCCTCTATCTTGAGGGTTACCTGTTCGACCGGGAAGAGGCGAAGGCCGCCTTCGTGCATGCCTCAGAGATCGCCAGGGCCGCCGGGCGGAAGGTCTCGCTGACCCTGTCGGACAGCTTCTGCGTGGACCGCCACCGCGAAAGCTTCCGCCACCTGGTCAACAACCATGTCGACATTCTCTTCGCCAATGAAGAGGAGCTGAAATCACTCTACGAGACCGCGGATTTCGATGCCGCCATGGCCGCCCTGCGGGCGGACTCGGCGCTGGCCGCCGTGACCCGGTCGGAGAAGGGATCGGTTGTCATCGCGGCGGAGGAGACGCTGGTCGCCGAGGCGGTGCCCGGCGTCGACGTGATCGACACAACGGGTGCGGGCGACCAGTATGCCGCGGGTTTCCTGTTCGGCCTCTCCCGTGGCCTACCGCTTGCCGAATGCGCCCGCCTCGGACACCGGGCCGCGGGCGAGGTGATTTCGCATTACGGTCCACGGCCCGAAGCACCCTATGCGGGTTTCCTGGCCGGGGCCTGAACGCGATGGCGAGCGGGCTCAGGTGATGTACTGGCCGCCATTGATGGTGAAGGTGGCGCCGGTCATGAAGCCGGACTCCTCTTTTGCCAGGAAGGCCGCCAGGTCGGCGATCTCCTCGGGCTTGCCCAAGCGCCCCACCGGTATGTCGTCGATGATCGACTGCAGGATTTCCGGCTTCACGGCCTGCAGCATTTCGGTGTCGATGTAACCCGGCGCGATGGCATTGGAGGTGATGCCCTTCTTGGCACCCTCGATGGCCAGCGCCTTGGTGAAACCGATGATGCCGGCCTTGGCGGCGGAATAGTTCGCCTGGGTGAACTGCCCCTTCTGGCCGTTGATCGAGGAGATGTTGATCACTCGGCCGAAACCGCGCTCGCGCATGCCGTTCCACACCGCATGGGTGCAGTTGAAGGCGCTGTTCAGGTCAACATCGATGACCTCTCGCCACATCTCCTTGGTCATTTTGTGGAAGGGGGCGTCGCGCGTGATCCCGGCATTGTTGACCAGAATATCCACCGGGCCGAGCTCGGCCTCGACCCTGGCAATGCCGTCGGCGCAGGCGTCATAGTCGCCGACATCGAACTTGAAGACCTTGATGCCCAGTTCCTCGGCGCACTTGTTGGCCGCCTCGTCATTGCCGCCATAATTCGCCGCCACCTTGTGACCGGCTGCCTTCAGGGCCGCGGAAATGGCCTGGCCAATGCCCCGCGTTCCCCCCGTTACCAATGCCACGCGATCTGCCATACTTTCCTCCCCGGTGTGTTGCGCCCCGTTCGGCTTTTCCGCATTGCGAATTGTGCATAAGCACACAATTTGCTTTGGTGTCTGATACTTAGCTTTAAACGGCTTGTGCCAGGCGTCAAACCGACTTTCGCCGCAAAGGAAACCGCAATGGCCATGCGGCTTTCCTCATCAGGGCCAGAATAAAGGACTATAGAGGCATGGCAAAGCGCAATCCGGGCGACCCGATTATCATCAAGAAATACGCCAATCGCCGACTCTACGACACGTCGACGAGTTCCTACGTGACCCTCGAACACCTCGCCAAGCTGATCCGGGAGGGCAAGGATTTCGTCGTCCAGGACGCCAAGTCGGGCGAGGATCTGACCCGTTCTGTGCTCGCCCAGATCATCTTCGAGGAGGAGAACAAGGGCACGAGCATGCTGCCGGTGAATTTCCTGCGCCAGGTGATCCGCTTCTATGGCGACCAGATGCAGGCGGTCCTGCCGGCCTATCTCGACATGAGCATGAACAGCTTTGCCGCCCAGCAGGAGAAGTTCCGCGAACAGATGCGCAGCATGGGCGGGTTCACGCCGATGGCGATGTTCGAGGAAATGGCCCGGCGCAACATGGCGATGTTCGAGCAGACCATGGGCATGTTCCAGCCCGCCGCCGCGCGGCGGCGTCGCCCCGCAGAAGAAGAGAGCGAAGCGGCATCCTCCAATGAAGGCGAGGAGAGCGACGAGGCCCTCGTCATGCTGAAGGAACAAATGGCCGCCATGCAGGCCCAGCTCGACAAGCTCGCCAAGAAGGACGGAAAATCGTAAGTCTGTCCCGCTGACCAGTGGGGGCCGGAATGTCGCAATCAGACGCAGACGTCACTGGCAGGACATCGCAGGTGCGCAACCTGTCGTCGCTCCTGTCATCGCTCATCGAGAAGACCGAGGGCGAGACCGTCACCGTGCAGCAATTGCTGGAGGCGGTCGGGCGCCGCGCCTATGGGCCGATCCTGACCCTGCTCGGCTTCGTGGCCATCGGGCCGCTGACGCTGGTGCCGTTCACCACATCCCTGTTCGCCCTGGTGATCCTGCTCATCTCGCTGCAGATGGCCTTCGGCAAGCGCTACCCCTGGGTGCCGGGGCGGATCCTGCGCATGGAATTCCCACGCCAGGCCCTGGTCAACGGCATCAAGAGTGCCCAGGGCTGGGTGCGCCCGATCGACGCCCTGCTGGCGCCGCGCTTCACCTTCCTCACCGAGCCGCCCTTCGCCATGCTGATCGCCCTGGTCGGCGTGGCCGCAGCGCTTGTGACCTTTCCCCTGAGCCTCGTGCCCATCGCTCCGGTGGTGCCCTGCCTGGCTGTGCTACTTTTCGGGCTCGGGGTGACAGCGCGCGACGGTGTCCTGATCATGCTGGCGGGCACCGCGCTGTTCGGCGCGATCCTGCTGGTCTTCCGGATCTGGAACCGTGTGTCGGAATTCGCGGTGAATGTCTGGCCATTCTGAGCGCCGGCGCGCCCGACCGCGGCCAGCTTGCTTGAAGTCGGCGCCCGGGCGCGCGATATCTGGCCCATGTTCGGAGACATCTATCACAACCGCGTGCTGGAACTGGCCGCTAACATCCCGAATGTGGGCAGCCTCGAGGATGCCCATGGCCGGGCGGAGAAGGTGTCGCGTGTGTGCGGATCGACCATGGCCGTTGCGCTGAAACTCGATCCGGGCGGCGAGACAATCACCGCCATCGCCGTCGATCCGAAGGCCTGCGCTCTGGGCCAGGCATCCGCCGCGATCCTGTCGCAGAACGCCGTCGGCGCGACGCTCAGCGAGGTGCGTGCGGCCCGTGACGGCCTGCGCGCCATGTTGAAGGATGACGCGCCGCCGCCCGAGGGGCGTTTCTGGGAGCTGCGCCACCTGGAAAGCGTGCGCGACTATCCCCAGCGCCACGCCTCCACCCTGCTCGCCTTCGACGCGGCGGTGGCTGCGATCGACGCGGCTATGGCGGTGCGCACCACCTGTCAAGATGGCTGAGAAGCGCGACACGGCGGTTTCCGGGCCGGCCACCGGCCGCGTCGCCGGCCTTGTGCTGAAAGCCTACAAGCTCACGCTGTCCCCGCTTTTCATGGCGCTGGGCGTACGGTGTCGGCACGAGCCATCATGTTCGGAATATGCCGCAGGGGCCTGTTCGCGCCATGGTGTCTGGGCGGGGGCTTGGATGGGGCTTGCGCGTTTCTGTCGTTGCCGGCCGGGCGGATCCCACGGCTATGACCCTGTGCCCGAGACCAGCCGGGCGGTGCCCTGGTGGCAGCCCTGGCGCCGGGGCGACTGGCGCGGGCCTCAGCGGCAGAGCGCTGCGGCGCGGTCAATCGCCGCCGAGGACCCCGAAAGCGAGAAATGATAGGTCACGGCCGTGCCGCGCTCCGACACCGCTTCCACGCGAAGCTCCAAGCCGCGCTTGAGGGCTCGCACAATATCAGGATCATCGGCATCGAGCGCGAAGGCCTCATTTCCTGCGGAATAAAGCGTCCAGGTCTTGCGGGAAATCCGCGCCGTCGGTGCGAGTTCAGGGCGCAGCGGAAAGCCGACCATCAGGCTTGGCTGGCTCTGGCGGTTGCCGGAACTGGAATTGGACACGAAGAAGAAGACCCCGCCATGGTCGACATCCTTCGGTGCCTTGTCCTCGGCCTCGGTGCCGGCATAGCACACCGTGTCTCCGGCCTCCTCAAGCGTATAGACCACCCAGTCCTTGTACTTGGCCTGGACTTCCTGGCCGAGCGCCGGAAGGGCGAGGAAGCAGGCGGAAGCCACAGCGGCGACGTGGCGACGGGAACGGGAAAGCATGTTCGGGCCTCGGTGCATTGAAGTCTGGCGGATGTGTCGATCTGGTCGGTCCCTCGGCGGGGCGGCGCCGGGAGCCTCGTCCCGTCACGTCGCACCCCGTCCCTACTCCTAAAAGCGTAATCAGCACGTTACAATCGCGTCGCTGTTGAAAGCTGCTGCAACCCCGCAAGGGTGAAATCAGCCAAAACATATTGTCATTTGCCGCGGCGCGCCCATAAATTCTCTCTGAAATAAAAAATAAAAAAGGAACTCACACCCAATGGTTGCGTTGGTCCCCAGTCTGTGAGCTTATGGTTGCGCCAATGAAGGGGCCGAAAATGCATGTTCAGGCCAGCGAACCGTCTAGCACGACATCCGGCGAGATCGACCGGGATCGCATGGCGACCTGCGTCAGGCTGATCGCGACCCGGCAGGACCGCGGTGCCTTCGCCGAGATTTTCCGCGTCTTCGCCCCGCGCCTGAAAAGCTACATGATGCGCCTGGGTGCCAACGACGTACTGGCGGAAGAACTGGCACAGGAAGTCATGCTCACGGTCTGGCGCAAGGCCGCACAGTACGACCCCCGACAGGCATCGGTTTCGACCTGGCTGTTCCGGATCGCGCGGAATCGCCGGATCGATGCCCATCGCCGGGCCAACAAGCCCGATCTGGACCCCAATGAAACCGCCCTGCATCCCGCAGGGGTCGAGGCCCCCGACGCCGCTGTCGACAGGGCCGACACAGAGGAGCGGGTGCGCCGTGCGCTCGACACCCTTCCCGAGGAACAACTCGTTCTCCTCAAGGCCGCCTTCTATGAGGGCCTCTCGCACAGCGAGATCGCCGAGCGTTTCGGCCTGCCCCTCGGCACGGTGAAAAGCCGGATCCGGCTTGCCTTCAACCGCCTGCGCGCGCCTCTGGAGACCGAAGGCTCGGGCGAGACAAATGACGTTGACGCTAGCTGAAGTTGCATTTGCTTGACGTTCACGGAGCTTGATCAATATTGCTGTTGATCAAAGCAGACGTGGCGGCAGAATTGCTCAAGGACCTCAACATACAGAACAGTGAACTGTACGCGGCCTATGCGGCGGGACGCCTTGATGCGGGCTTCGTGCTGCTGCTGGAAACCCAGGCGGCCCTGCGTCCGGAATTTGGTGCACCCCTCCTGGCAAGCGACATGGTCGGCGGCGCCTTGATGGAGTGCGAGCCGGAGGCGGAACTGTCCGCCGGTGCGCTGGAGCAGGCGCTGGCGGCGCTCGACGATGACGTCCCGCCCCTTGAGGCACAGGCCGCAAGCGATGCCGGCGACCGTCTGAACGAGCTGATCCGCCTGCCTCAGCCGCTGCAGGACTTCGCCTTCGAAGCGGCCGGCCGGGAGGGCTGGAAATCCAAGGGGCGTGGACTTTCGGTGATGCCGCTACAAATTGACGGCCAGACCGAATGCGAATTGCTGCGCATAGAGCCGGGCTGCGGTGCGCCGCGCCACAGTCATCGTGGTAATGAGTTCACTCTTGTGGTTGCCGGGGGCTTCACCGACGAGATTGGCAGCTATGGGCCCGGAGACGTATCGGTCGCCGGGCCCGAGGACATCCACCAGCCGGTCGCCGATGCCGGCGAGGTCTGCCTGGCGCTGGCGGTGCGTGACGGTGGCCTGCAATTCACCGGCATGCTCGGCATCGTGCAGAGACTGCTCGGCCGTTAGCGCTGATATCGCAAACCTTAAGGCTTCGGACCGCCCGGCATGATGGGCCGATCGGGGAATGCGCCCATGAGATGCACCCGGTCATACATGATGAGCGCCGCCGCCAGGCTGACATTGATGCAGAAGCGCGTCGGGACCTTCACCACATGGTCGCAGCGCGCGAGCATCTCCGCCGACAGGTCGCCCCGCTCGCGTCCGAGCACATAAGCCGCCATGCGCGGATGGCGGAAACTTGGCAGCTCGACGGCCGTCTCTGTCAGTTCCACGCCGACGAGCTGGCATCCCCTGGGCAGGGCCATATCATCGATTGAATTCCAGCCATAATAGGGCACCGATTCGAAGGTCTTCGAAGTATCGGCGCTGTAGGCATCGCGCACCGGGACCGCCGCCCCAACGGTAAAGACGAATTGCGCACCGAAGGCGTGGGCCGTGCGCATGATCGCGCCGAGATTACGGGGCTTGGAAATGCCCTCCACACCGAGGGCGAAGTATCCGCGGGGCCGGGTCTCGCTCATCGACGGCCTCAGACCACGCCCATCAGCTTGCCCGCGATGAGAATCACCGGCAGGCAGGCGAGGAAAAGGATGAAACCCTGCCGGGCCCGGCGGATCTGGTGGAGATTGCCGGCATAGTTTTGCCGCAGCCAGTCCACCGCCGCCCCGTCGGCGCCGGCCACCGGCTTGTCGCCGGCCGCCTCCGCCACACTGGCGCGCACCGTCACCTCGTCCAGGTCCTCGCGCGACTTGCGCAGGACGAGCCGCATGACCAGCCCGCCCATGAAGCGGAACTGGAACATGAGCGCGGCGAGGAAGACCGTCACGCTGATGATGATGAAGAAGATGAACTGTTCCTGATTCATGGCCGAACTCGTTACCGGGCTTCCGCCACAAGGCAAGACCCTCGCGATTTCCGGTCGCGTCCGCTCGACAGGCTCGCCTGCCGGCGTATGTCTGTGTTGCGTATTTGCATGACCATAGGAAAAACGTGACCGAAAATCCCCGCAGAAAGTGACATTCGGCTTGATCCCGATCATTCTTGACGCAGGCGTCACGATCTTAAGGTCTGTTAAAGACGTCACCATAAAAAGAGCGAAGCTCTATCTACAGGGAGAACACCAATGGGCATTTTCAGCCGTTCACTGACAGTTGGCACATCCGCCGCCGTCCTCGCCTTCGCCATGCCGGCCTTCGCACAGGACACCACCGACACCAGCGAGGACCGCGACGGCGCGGTGCAGCGCGTCCTCGGCCCCGTCACCGTCACGGCCACGAAGAAGGCCGACGTTGAAGACGTCCAGGACGTTCCGATCGCGGTCACGGCCTTCAACGCCGACACGCTCGATGCGCTGAACGTCAACAATCTGGAAGACCTCAGCTTCACCACGCCGAATGTCTCGCTCGATGATATCGGCACGTCCCGTGGCACGGCCAATTTCGCCATTCGCGGCCTCGGCGTGAATTCCTCCATTCCGTCCATCGACCCGGCGGTGGGTGTCTTCATCGACGGCGTCTATCTCGGCGTGAACAATGGCGTGATCATCGACCTGTTCGACCTTGAAAGCGTCGAAGTCCTGCGCGGGCCCCAGGGCCTGCTTTTCGGGCGCAACACCACCGGCGGCGCCCTGGTGGTCAACACCGGAAACCCGACGGAAGAGTTTTCCTGGAAGGCACGCGCGGCGTTTGACGGACCGATCGATGATGATCGCGGCGGCGCCCAGACCATGCTTCAGGGCATCGTTTCCGGTCCCATCGTGGAAGACAAGCTGCTCGGAAAATTCGGCATCTCCTATACGAATGACGAGGGCTACTTCAACAATCTGGCTAAGGACGAGAACCATGGCGAGCTGAATTCGCTGCTCTTCCGCGGTGCCCTCGAATGGCGCGCCTCAGAGGATATCACCTTCCTCGGTAAGATCGACTATCTCGACTCCCGCTCCGACGGCCCCTCGGGCCAGAACCGCAGCATCTATGAGCGCGACACCTTCGACATGGCCATCGACAATGACGGCAATGTCTATGGCGACATGCTGTTCGGATCGCTGCGCACCGACATTGATGTCGATTTCGGTGACGGCACGATCACCAATATTCTCGGCTATCGCAGCTATGAGGCAACGACCGACGGCGACATCGACGCCGCACCCGCCTTCCTGTTCCATTCAACAACCGAGCTGGACCAGGAGCAGTGGTCGAACGAGCTGCGCTATGCTGGCAGTTTCGGCAAGGCCCAGGTGACGACAGGCATCTACTACTTCAATCAGGACCTCGCCTACACTGAACGGCGTGAACTGCCGCCCCTTTCGCCGCTCGAATTCTTCGGCGGTGGCCGTCAGGATCACACCGTGTTCGGTCTCTTCGGTCAGGTGGACTATGCCTTCACCGACAAGCTGACCGGCATCTTCGGCCTGCGCTACTCCAATGAGGAGAAGGACGCCGACATTACCTACATCCAGCCGCGGCCCGATTGCTCGGTTGTGGATGAAACCTGCCCAACGACCGGAACCAATCCGTTTATCCCGGGTCAACCCAATGGGTTCAGCGAAAGCGACGAGTGGTCGAACGTCACGCCAAAAGTCGGCCTGCAGTACTTCTTCGATGACACCACCCAGTTCTATGGTTCCTACACGAAAGGCTTCAGGTCCGGCGGCTACAATTTCCGCATCACCGACCCGGCCGCCTTCATTGGCGTGTTTGGCGCAAACGGTCCGTTTGCCTTCGATGAGGAGGAAGTCGACGCCTACGAGATCGGTGTGAAGACCGGGGCCGCCGACGGCACCTGGCAGCTCAACGCGGCGATCTACCAGACCGAGATCTCCGACATGCAGCGTGAGGTGAATGAGGCTGGCGACTCCGGCGTGGTCCAGACCATCCTGAACACCGCCGACGCCACGCTGACCGGTTTCGAGCTTGAAGGCCGCGTGGCGCTCACCGACACCTTCCTCCTCACCGGCAATCTCGGCCTGATCGATGCTGAATATGACTCCATCCAGCAGGACATTTCCGGCGACGGAATCGTGAATGGTGACGATCTCGCCCTCGCGCTCCCACGCGTGCCGGAAGCGACCTACGGGATCGGTGCGATCTGGGACATTTCCCTCGGTGACAATGGCGGCCTCGTGGCCACCGCGAACTATCAGTACCGCGACGAGTTCGCCTACACCGACTCCAATTTCGGATGGGTTCAGGAAGCCGACATGGTGAATGCCGACCTGACCTGGAACACACCGGTCGATGGCGTTTCGGTGTCGCTCTACGGCAAGAACCTGCTGGATGAGGTACAGGTGGGCAATGACACCCAGCTGCCCTTCCCCGGCCCGCGGTCGAACGGCGTACAGGAACCGTTCCAGGATCAGCCGGGTGCCGGCACCTTCTCGCCGCTCAAGAAGGGCCGCTTGGTCGGTGTGGAGTTCGTCATCCGCCGTTAGTCTCTCATGGCGATTTGATTACGAAAGGGCGGCCCCCTGG
>CAZXWB010000031.1:0-16784 GCA_964644395.1 uncultured Hyphomonadaceae bacterium
GCGCGGTCGTCGGCTCGTCGGCCAGCAGGAGCTTTGGCCCGCACAGCATGGCGATGGCGATCATCACGCGCTGGCGCATGCCGCCGGACAGCTCATGGGGAAACTGGTCGAGGCGACGCGCGGCCTCGGGAATGCGCACGCGCTCCAGCCATTCCACGCAGGCCGCATTCGCCGCCTTGCCCCCGATCCCCTTGTGCAGCGCCAGAACCTCCCGCATCTGCGCGCCAACGCTCATATGTGGCGTCAGCGCGGTCAGTGGATCCTGGAAGATCATGGACATGTCAGCGCCGCGCAGCTGGCGCAGGCGCTTCCTGGAGAGAGTCGAGAGGTCCTCGCCGGCAAAGTGCATCCGGCCCGAAACGGTGCCATTATCGGCGAGCAGGCCCATGATGGAGAGGGCTGACTGGCTCTTTCCGGAACCGGATTCGCCGACAATGCCGAGGCATTCGCCGCGATGGACCGCGAAACTGACGCCGCGCACGGCGTTCACGGTGCCGTCTGGCGTGGAAAAATCGACGCGCAGGTCCTCGACCGAAAGAATGGGTGTGTCTGTCATGGGCGAAAGCGATCCGATGGCGGCACAAAGGTCAAGGGGTTCTGGACAGGCAGGGGGCGTCATGCCGGTGAAACGAAACCCCCGGCCTCTCGACCGGGGGTTCGTGTGTCTGGCGAAGGCCGTGGCGCTATTCGCGCGAGGCCAGCAGCATCAGGATGATACGGAACATGTTGATGAAGCTGATGTAGAAGTTCAGCGCACCCCAGTTCGTCATCACCGCCATGCCGCGTGCGTCACCGGCCAGCTGGTAATAGCCTTCCTTCAGTTCCTGGGTTTCCCAGGCCACGAGGCCCGCCGAGAGCAGCAGGACTGCCAGCATGATGCCGGTCTCAAGCATGCCCGACGGCGGGAAGATGAGACTCACCACGCCCAGGATCACCACGCCGAACAGGGCGATAATCATGAAGGTGCCGATGGGCCGGAGGTTCATCTTCGTGGTGTAGCCGAACAGCGACAGCGCGCCGAAGGCCGAGGCGGTGATCAGGAAGGCCTTCGCGATGGTCACGAAGTCGAGCGCCATGGAGCGTCCGCCGCGCGTGTCGAGCACGGCGCCCGTTTGCGCGGCATAGACCCAGACACCGAGGCCGAGGCCGATCATGCCGACAATGGCCCAGTAGAGTATCGCCGAACCCAGTGGCGACGGGTTTCTCATGGCGAACATGGAAATCATGATCAGCGCGATGGGCCCGAACTGGACCACATAGCGCAGCGGCGTTCCGAACACGAGTTCGGTCACCGGCTGGTAGGTGCCGGCCACATAGGCCAGCACGGCGGAGACGAGGAGGCCGAGCGCCAGCTTGTTGTAGACGCCCAGCATGAAACTCCGCAGACCGGCGTCCACGGACGTGTCCATGGGGCGCGTCTGGACGCTGCCGTAGGAGCGGTTGAAGTCGTTCATGTTGTTCCTCTTCAGGTTCAGGACCGAGTTGGGCATTATGAACAGCATCTTGCTGCACCTCTGCCGCCCGCACAGAATTACAGACAATATCGTTATTCAATGCGCGAAAAGCAAGGACAATCGGGTATTCACAAGCCGGGACCGGGGCCCGTTTCGCGCTCTGCCGCTGTCAGGACCGTGGCGAATCCCCCTTGGATCAGAAAAACAGATCGAATTCGGAGACAGATCATATGGCAATCGAGATGCGCCGGCTTGGCCGGACCGATTTGAAGGTCACGTCCTGCTGCCTCGGCACCATGACCTGGGGCGAGCAGAACAGCGAGGCGGAGGGCCATGCCCAGATGGACTATGCCCGCGACCGCGGCATCAATTTCTTCGACACCGCCGAACTCTATCCGATCCCGCCGAAGGCCGACACCCAGGGCGCCACGGAGCGCATCATCGGCACCTGGCTGAAGGCGCGCGGGCAGCGCGACCAGGTCGTCATCGCGTCCAAGGTGGTTGGTCGCTCCCAGATGACATGGCACCGTTCCAGCCACGTGGACCTCTGTCGTCTGGATCAAAAGGCCATCGACGAGGCCGTGGAGGGCTCGCTCAAACGCCTGCAGACCGATTATATCGACCTCTACCAGCTGCACTGGCCAGACCGGGTCGTGCCGATGTTCGGCCAGAAGCCGAGCCCAGATGAGATCCGGAGCGGCTATGAGGCGTTCGAGGAAACCCTCGGCCATCTCGACCGGCATGTGCAGGCCGGGCGGATCCGCCACATCGGCGTGTCCAATGAGACGCCCTTCGGCGTCATGCGTTTCCTAACCGAAAGCGATGCTCGCGGACTGCCGCGCATGCAGTCGATCCAGAATGTCTACAGCCTGGTGAGCCGGAAATTCGAGGAGGGCCTCGACGAAATCGCCATGCACGAACAGGTCGGCCTGCTGGCCTATTCACCCCTCGCCCAGGGCTTCCTGACGGGGAAGTACCGCGACGGCGCCCTGCCGCCGGGCTCACGCAAGGCGCTGTTCCAGCGCACCGGGCGTTACGAGACACCGAATGCCGAGTCCGCGATCAATGCCTATCTCGATCTCGCCACGCGCCATGGGATCGACCCGGCGCACCTGGCGCTGAAATTCTGCGACACGCGGCCCTTCATGACATCGACCATTATCGGCGCCACGAACATGGACCAGCTCAGGACGAATATCGATGCCTTCGACCTCGACTGGACCGACACGCTGGAAAGCGCCGTTAACGCCATCGACGTCCGCTACCCTTCGCCATGCCCATGACGGCGGTGAGCCCGTTTGACAGGGTGAACGGTTCGTCGCAGTCTGGCGCCAATCGCGGCAATCAATACAGTTGGCGCGGAAAGGCAAACGGAGGGTTCGACCATGGCCGACGCATCGAAATACGAAGAGAACATCAAGAAGTACGCCTCTGGCTACAACCAGAAAGCCGCCGAAAAGATTGTCGGCCATCTGGGTATTGCCCTGCGCTCGCGAGATGCGTCTCTAGTGTCGTGTTCCGACCAGGGCGAGCTTGACCGGGTGCGCGAGAAGTGGCTGCGCGGCAAGCTCGCGCTCGCCCAGTCGAATGCCGATCTCGACGCCGCCATCCAGGCGATCTGCGAGAAGCTGAAGCCCGAGGGCGGCAACAAGGGTCGCGTCACTTTCTACTATCTCCTGGCGGAGCATTTCGGGAAGCTCGACGACCTGGCTGGCTGAGGGCGAGGCTCGCCGTATAGTGAAACAACGCCCGGCCCTCAGATAAGGACAGGCCGGGCCATCCAAAAATGGGAGGCATTTCATGGATCAACCAAAACGCTCCGGATCAGTGACCGGCGTCGCCGTCGTCCTGCTCATCGTTGCTGCCGCCAATATCGGCTATGGCATTTATCTGATCACCACTGGCGGCGCCGACGACAGCACCGCCCTGCTCTTTACCGGTGGGGTGGCGGCAGTGCTGGCGATCGCCCTTCTGGTCAAGGGCAAGCCGAAATCGGGCGGCTGACCGCGCCCGGATCACTGATCCGGCGCGTCGGGACGCTTTGTGAGAATCTCGCGCTTGCCGGCGTGGTTGGCCTGCCCGACAATGCCCTCATCTTCCATGCGTTCGATCAGCGAGGCGGCGCGGTTGTAGCCGATCTTCAGGCGGCGCTGGATGTATGAGGTCGAGGCGCGGCCGTCGCGGATGACCACGTCCACGGCCTGGCGGTAGAGGTCTTCCTCGCCGCCATCACCGGTGCCGAGGATCGCGTCCATGACCGGGCTTTCCTCGCCGCCGGCCGGTTCCTCGAGCACGTCGGTGCGATAGTCCGGCTCGCCATGCGCCTTTAGCCAGTTGACCACGGTCTCGACCTCTTCGTCCGACACGAAGGGGCCGTGGCAGCGCGTCGATTTCACGCCGGCGGCCTGGTAGAGCAGGTCGCCCATGCCGAGCAGCTGTTCGGCACCCTGCTCGCCGAGAATGGTGCGGGAATCGATCTTGGTCGTCACGCTGTAGGAAATGCGGGTCGGGAAATTGGCCTTGATCGTGCCGGTGATCACGTCCACCGAGGGCCGCTGGGTCGCGGTGATCAGGTGGATGCCGGCGGCGCGCGCCATCTGCGCCAGGCGCTGCACGCAGGCCTCGATCTCCTTGCCCGCCACCATCATCAGGTCAGCCATCTCGTCGATGATCACGACGATGTTCGCCATGGGCTCCAGCGGGATGTCCTCGAACTCGCGGACCGGCTTGCCGTCCTCGTCATAGCCGGTCTGGACCATGCGTGAGAGCTGCTTGCCCTCCGCGGCGTACTGGGCGACCTTCTCGTTGAAGCCCGCCATGTTGCGCACGCCGGCCTTGGACATCAGCTCGTAGCGGTTCTCCATCTCGCGCACGGCCCATTTGAGCGCGACGACGGCCTTCTGCGGATCGGTCACCACCGGCGTCAGCAGGTGGGGGATGCCCTCATAGATCGACAGCTCCAGCATTTTCGGGTCGATCATGATGAAGCGGCACTGCTCCGGCGGCAGCTTGTAGATCAGCGACAGGATCATGGCATTGATCCCGACCGACTTGCCCGAACCCGTCGTGCCGGCGATCAGCAGGTGGGGCATCTTGGCGAGTTCCACCACCACCGGGTCGCCGCCAATGTCCTCGCCCAGCACCAGCGGCAGCTTTGCCTTGGCCTGGCTGAACGCCTTGTCCTGCAGGAGCGGGCGGAAATAGACCGTCTGGCGGTCCTCATTGGGCAGTTCAACCCCCATGGCGTTCTTGCCCGGGATCACGGCGACGCGGGCGGCGGTGGCATTCATGCTGCGGGCAATGTCGTCGGCCAGCGCAATGACGCGGTTGGAACGCACGCCGGGGGCGGGCTCGAATTCGAACAGTGTCACCACCGGGCCCGGTCGGACTTCGCTCACCCGGCCCTTGATGCCGAATTCCTGCAGCACGCGGTGAAGGTTCTGCGCCCGGGAGAGCAGGGCGTCCTCGTCAATGTTGCTGCGCCGCGATGGCGGGGTCTGGAGCAGGTCCAGCGGCGGCACGAGACCGGTTTTCTTCCGGGTTCGGGACGCTTTCACAGTGGCCTTGGTCCGGGCCCGCGGGGTCTCGCCCGGCGCGGGCTCCGGTGCGGGACCGATATTCTCCGCCGGCGCGGCCCCGGCGTCGTCCAGTGGGTCGAAGCCCTCATCCACGTCGACATCCGGCAGCACGAAGCGCTCGCCCGGTCCGGCCCGGTCGGCTTCCATCTCCTCTTCCCAGCTGCGCCGCTCGGCGCGCCGGGCCCGCCGCGCAGCGAGGAAGGCGCTGAGACGGCCCGAGACGCCCTTCGCCTTGACGGAGAGGTCGCGGCTCGTGCGCGATGCGCTCTGGTGCAGCAGGCGGGCATCGTCGCGGCGGAAACCGAGCGCCGTCAGCGCCGACCAGAGCGCCAGCGTGCCGGCGATCAGCGCCGCCCAGAGGCCGGGGAGGGGGATGAGCAGGGCCTTCAGCGGCGTCTGCAACATGTGGAAGATGCCGTCGCCGAGGATCCCGCCAAGTCCTGTGCGCAGGGGCCAGCTGGCCGGCACCGGCCATGCGGCAAAGCAGGCGGCCGCAAGCGGCACGGCCATGAAGCCCAGCCACCAGCGCAGGCCGCTCGGCCGACCGATCAGCACCGCGCGCATGGCGCCGCCGACCATGGCGGCAAGCCCGCCACACCAGGCTGCCCATCCGAGTGTCTGGCAGGCGAAGTCGGCAAAGGCCGCTCCGGCCCCGCCGAACAAATTCTCTGCCGATTTCGTGGTCGCGGTGTTGAAGCTCGGATCGGTGGGGTCGAACGTGCCGACCGCGCCGCACACGAAGACACCGAACATGAAGACGAATGTGCCCGACAGCATGCGCCAGACGGGATCGTTCACATTGCGCGCGCGCCGGCGCTGTGCGCTGGGCACATCATCATAATCAGACACCGCCATCACGGGCCTCCATCACCTGTCAGGCGCCAGCAAGGCGCCAGCTTCGGGGAATTTTCCGGTTTCGCGAAACTCCCCCGACAGGCTTAATGTCCGGCAAATGGCGCAGCGAAAATTTGCCTGAAATGTGTGTTTTTCCGCGTGCACAACGAAAACGCCCCGGCCAGGAGGGTGGCCGGGGCGCTCTCGAAGTGCCTGACTGTTTTAACGAGGGTGTCAGGCGGAAGACTTGGAGAAGTCCGGATAGGCTTCGAGGCCCAGTTCCGACGTGTCGAGACCTTCCTGTTCCGCTTCCTCATCGACCCGGATGCCGATGGTGAATTTCAGGATCGACCAGACGATCGCGGAGGTGACAACCACGAAGATGCCCGTGGCCACGACACCGATCGCCTGGACGCCCAGCTGCTCGATCACCGACAGGGTGCGCTCGTCGGGGGTGCCCTCGTCAAAGGTGGTCTGGGTGTTGATCGCCACGATCAGCGTGCCCCAGATTCCCGCGAAGAGGTGGGCCGGGATGGCGCCCACGACATCGTCGATCTTGAACCTGTCGAGCAGCGGAATGGTGAGCACGACAATCACGCCCCCCACGCCGCCGATCAGTACCGCCTCAGCCATGGACGGCGCCAGGGGCTCCGCCGTGATCGAGACGAGCCCGCCGATGGCGCCATTGAACGCCATGGTCGGATCGACCTTGCCCTTGTAGAGAATGGCGGTGAGGAACACCGCGGCGAGCGTGCCGCCCACGGCCGCCATGTTCGTGTTGGCGAAGATGATCGACACATTGTTGATGGATGCCGCTGATCCCGCAGCGAGCTCCGAAGCGCCGTTGAAGCCGAACCAGCCGAACCACAGGATGAACGTGCCGAGCGCAGCGAGGGGAATGTTCGACCCGGGCATCGGGTTCACGCGCTTGCCGAAATACTTGCCCGTGCGCGGCCCGATGATAATCGCACCGACCAGAGCGGCCCAGCCGCCGGTGGAGTGCACCAGGGTGGAGCCGGCAAAATCGGAGAAGCCCATCTGGTCAAGCGCGCCGCCGCCCCATTCCCAGCTGGCCACGACCGGGTAGATGAAACCTGCGAGAACGGCGGTGAAGATAAGGAAGGACCACAGCTTGACCCGCTCGGCCACGGCACCTGACACGATGGAGGCGGCGGTTGCCACGAACACCATCTGGAAGAACCAGTCCGACGCCGGCGCATAGGCCGCCGAGCCGTCATCACCGCGTGCCAGCACCGACGGGTCGCCCGGATCCCAGGGCACCGGCGTCGTGCCCAGCCAGTCGCCGAGGATGGTCGCGCCGGGATAGGCCATGTTGTAGCCGCAGAGCCAGAACATCAGGCCCGCCACGGCGAACAGCGTGACATTCTTGGTCGACTGCATGGCAGCGTTCTTGGAACGCACCAGCCCGGATTCCAGCATGCAGAAGCCGGCCGCCATGAACATGACGATCAGACCACCGATCAGGAAAAGATAGGAGTTGTCGACATAGGCAGAGACGTCCGAAACGGTGAAATCCGCCGGATTCACCTCCGCCTCCTGTGCCCAGACCGCAAGCGGCGCCGCCAGTGCCACACCGGCCAGCCCCCCTGCCTTTATCATCAATTGCCCAAATCGCTTCATTTGCTTCCCGCTCCACTTTCGTTTCGTGACCCGATGCACCGCGCTCCCGTCCAGGGTCGCAGAACGCTCGATGCAATGTTGCAGGGGCGAAGGCCGCACTGGCGAGCGGGGCCGCGCCGGTCAGGTGAATTTCCAGTAAACTGCCCAAGGGCCGTGCATGGGGCTGCGCTCGTGCGACCTTTTCAATCAGTGCTGGACGCTGCACTGCGCCGGGCTTAACTCCATTACGGCGCTTTAGGATAGCTGCCCGGAGGCGATGCACCATGGTCCAGCAAGATTCATTCGATCTCGTCGTCATTGGCGGCGGCGTGGTGGGCAGTGTCATGGCGCTATTGGCGGCGCGGGAGGGGTTCACGACCGCGCTCGTGGATGCCGCACAGCCCGGCAATTCGGTCGCGGACCCGCGCAATTATGCCATTGTCCGCGGCTCCTGGCGCCTGCTTAAATCCCTCGGCCTGACCGAGGGGCTCGGCGAGAACACCACGGACCTGCACGGACTGGAGGCCGAGGATGGCGGCCGGCACGTCCTTGGCACGCCGTCGACCCTGTTTGCCGATTCCGACCTGGATGCCGATCCCGAGGGCGAGCCGTTGGGTCATATGGTCCGCGCCCATGCCCTGGAAACGCTGGCCCGCGACGCCGCTGCCGCCGAGCCCGGTCTCACCCGCCTGGCGCCCCGGGCCTTCAGCAGCGCGACGGTCTCCGGCGAACATATCCATGTGCGGCTGGAGGACGGCGAGACCCTTGCGACACCGCTGCTGGCGGGGGCCGACGGCATGAACTCGCCCGTGCGCGCGGCGGCCGGCATCCGCACCATCGGCTGGGAGTATGACCAGGCCGTTATCACCATGGATGTCGGCCTCTCGCGCAGCCACCATGGCATTGCCCGCCAACGTTTCCTGGCCGAGGGGCCCTTTGCGCTGCTGCCGCTGTCCGGCGACCGGGCCAACCTCGCCTGGTACATGCCGCGCAAGGCGGCCGAAGCGCTGGTGCGCCGGTCGCGCCGGGAGGTGGAGGCAGAGCTCAATGCCCGCCATGGCGACTGGGCCGGAACCATGACGGCGCTCAGCGACCCTCTGACCTATCCGCTGCGTTTCCGCGTCGCCGAGACCATGACCGGCGCGCGCACCGCGCTTCTCGGTGATGCGGTGCGCCGGCTCAGCCCGATTGCCGGACAGGGCCTGAATTCCGGCCTGAAGGACGCCGCTGCCCTGATAGAGATCATGGAAGAGGCCCGCGGCGTCGGGCTCGACTGGGGGCGGGCGGAGTTCCTGGATAAATACCAGCGCTGGCGGCGGGCCGACAGTATCGGCGTGGCGCTGGCCATGGATGCCATGACGCGTGGCTTCCGCCTGCGCGGGCCGCTGGCCATGCCCCTGCGCTCGGCGGCGCTGGGTCTCGCCAACGCCATCGATCCGTTGCGCAAGGCGCTTGCACGCCAGGCGAGCTCCGATCTCGATTACCTGCCAAGGCGCATGCGACCGGCGTGAGGCCCGTGGGCGGGCTTGGTAAACTTGGCATTTCATCCCGGACGCCGCAGGCGATCCGGGACCCATGGACCGGGGTCTGCATGCTTGGAAAGGTGTAGTTGCGGGCTGAGAGCGCGGAGAGAAACACTTCTCTGCCTCCCGATCCCACCTTCAATCCATGGGCTCCGGCTTGCGCCGGGGAGGCAAACGACTGATGGCGATCACTTCTTTGCCGGGCTGTCCCTGATGGTGCGGACATATGCGCAGCCCTGAGCGCGTTCCATCGGTGGCGTCTTGCCGAAGGCAAACGCCAGCCGGGGAACAAAAAATAAAGTGTCGCCCTACAGCCCATAGGCCTCCGCCAGGTCGGGGTCCTTGGCCGCCACCTGCCGGGCCAGATCCACGATGACCCGGGCCTGTTTCCAGGTCGCATCATCCTGCATCTTGCCGTCGAGCATGGCGACACCGGAGCCGTCGGGCATGGCCTCCAGGATACGCTTGGCGAAGGCGACCTCGTCAGGGTCCGGCGAGAAGACCTTCTTGGCAATGTCGATCTGGTTCGGATGCAGCGACCAGGCCCCGGCACAGCCCATCAGAAAGGCGTTCATGAATTGCTGCTCGCAGGCCTCCAGGTCGGAAATGTCGCCGAAGGGACCGTAAAACGGCTTGATCCCGGCGCTCGCGCAGGCATCAACCATTTTCGCGATGGTGTAGTGCCAGAGATCCTGCTGCGCACCGGTGCGCGCCTCGCCCTCGACCGGGTCGGAAGTGACCCGGTAACCGGGGTGGCCGCCGCCGACGCGGGTGGTCTTCATGGCGCGCGAGGCGGCGAGGTCGGCGGGGCCGAGGCTCATGCCCTGCATGCGCGGGCTGGCCAGCGCGATCTGGTCGACATTCTTCACGCCCTCGGCGGTCTCGAGGATGGCATGGATGCCAATGGGCCGGCTCACCGAATGGCGGGCCTCGAGCTGGGCCAGGAACTGGTCGAGATAGTGGATGTCCCAGGGGCCTTCGACCTTGGGCAGCATGATGACATCGAGCGCCTCGCCCACCGCGCCGACAATCTCGGTCACGTCATCGAGGAACCAGGGCGAGTTCAGGCAGTTCACCCGCGTCCAGAGCCCGGTGCCCATGGCGCGGAAGTCGGCCATCTTCGCCATCTCGATCGTGCCCGCGCGGGCGGCTTCCTTGGCGTCGGCAGGGATCGCGTCCTCGAGATTGCCGAGCAGGACATCGACCTTCTCGGCCATTTGCGGCGCCTTGGCGCGGACCTTTTCCAGGTGCGGCGGAACGAAATGGATCATCCGCTCCACCTTGGGCGCCAGCTCCCGCAACGGGTCGGGCGCGCCGATACTGAGCGGCTTGTAGAACAGGTTCGGCGGCTTGGTGGCGGTCATGGCAAATTCCCCTCGGGCGGTGTCATGCTGCAGACGCTAAGGCCAATATATCGCCCGTCAATTCCGACCTAAGGTCAAGCGGTTGCCAGGCGCACGTCTCAGCGGTTGTATTTGCGCGCGATGCCGAAGCGGCTGGCGAAGATGCGGTCGACCCAGCGCTTGGGCAGGCGGGTCGGGATGGTGAAATTGGTCAGCTTGTCGGGCACCGGCGCATAGCGCGCCTTCGGCTTCTTCGCCGTCAGCGCCTTCTCCACCGCGCGGGCGACGTCCTCCGGCGGCAGTCCCTCCTTGCCGGCCTTCAGCATGACGTCCTGGTATTTGTCGATGCTCTCGCCCCAGGCGCTGTCCTTGTAGGCGGTGTCGGGTTCTTTCTCCTCGGCCTTTTCCCAGATCGGTGTCTTCACCGCGCCGGGGCCGATGGCGATGGCCTCGATGCCATAGACGATGAGTTCCCGGCGCAGCGTGTCGGTGATCGCCTCGCCGGCATGTTTCGTCGCCACATAGGCGCCGAGGAAGGGAGAGGCGAGCTTGCCGCCGACGCTCGTGATGTTGATGATCCGTCCCGGTCCGCCGGCGCGCGCGGTGTCCATGCCGAGCAGGGGCAGCATGGCCTGGGTGCTCGCCAGGAGGCCGAAGGTGTTGACCTCGAAATGGGCCTTGAACTCGTCCATGGGCTGGAGCGCGAGCGGCGCCATGAAGGCAATGCCGGCATTGTTGACCAGTCCGCCGAGCTTGTCGCCCTGCAGGGCGTCGGCGACCGTGGCGGCCGCGGCCTCGATGTCTTCGGGCTTCGTGACGTCCATCCGCACCGGCTGGACGAGGTCCGACATCTGGCGCAGCGGCTCGGCGTCCTCGGCTTTCCGGTAGCCGCCAAACACGCGCCAGCCCTTGCCGGCGAGGTATTTCGCCGTGGCCGCGCCGATGCCGGTGGAGGCGCCGGTGATGAGCACGCTGCGATTGGGTCGCTCTGCCATGAATTTTGTCTTTCGTCCGCTCGGTAATCCTACGCCCAGCGAGCTAGGCCGGTTGCGCTGCAAGTCACTCAGCCAGTGCCGGAAATCACGCGGAAAGCGGCCCGGCGCGCCTCGGGGGCGGGCTGTGTGTCACTGTCCCCAGGGGCCGTGTCACCCGCCCCGGTCTCACACGTTTCAGTGCCTTCGCGTTCGGGCCGCGCCCGGCGGGAGAACCCCCGGCCCTGGGAAAAGCCCCTGGGTCCTTTGCCGCGGGTTTTCTTGTCGATTTCCTTCACCTTCATGGCCTGCAGCATCGACAGGGGCTCCTCGCGGTCGCCCTTTTCGGGATCGTTGAAGGCCGAGCCATACTGTTCCAGCCGGGCCTCCAGCGAGTTCAGGAAATCTTCCTCCCAGTCGGACAGTTCCGGGCCCGTGCCGGCCTCGGCGCGCGCCTTGGCGGCCCTCAGCTTGCGCAGGGCCTTGCGTGTCTTGCGTTCATCAACGTCGCGGGGCATGAGAACAAATATAGATCATTTCGTCGGGTTCAGAAAGGAAGGAGATTGGTGAGCGCGCTGAAGATGCCCCCGCCACCAGCAGTGGCATCACCGGGGTTTTGCGATTGCAGTATGTACCAGCCATCGCCCTTCAGGCGCACATTGCTCAATTCGCCGCTTTTCAGGACCCGCCTCGACGTGAACACCTTGCCGTGCGCCTCGAAACGCCCGCCGACCGCAGCGACGTAATTGGTATCCACCACGTCGCCATCGCCATCGCGCGCCAGTTCCTCGATGCGATGGGTGCCGGGTATCTTGATGTAGACCACGCCGTCGCCGGTGGCCTCGGTCAGCACCCAGAACTCCTTTTTTGCCGATTTGCGCATGCGGAAGCCGATATTGCCGCAGTGACCGAGATAGCGGGCGGGTTGCAGGTGCACCGGTGCGTCGGGCGACACAGGAAGGCCAAGCACCTCGCCGTGGAAGTCACGTGTCGCCGACAGTTTCACCGCGCCATCGCCGGCCGTGTAGCGGTTCGCCCAGCGAACCTCACCGGTGAAGAGCGCGTAGACCGAAATACCCTGCCGGGCGATGCGCTCGGTTGTCATCTCGAACGGGCCACGCGCCAATGTCAGGCTCGACCGCCGCAGATAAGCGGTTTCGCCAGCGGCCAGATCAAGCTCCAAAGTCTCGCCGAGCATTTCTACACCCCGAGCAATCGGCGACGTGTCCGGCATCAGATCTCGCCGAGGGCGGACATGTAGACGTCGAGCAGGCTTTCCTCTTCCTCGCGCTCCTGGCGGTCCTTCTTGCGCAGCTTGACCACATTGCGCAGCACCTTGGTATCGTAGCCGAAGGCCTTGGCCTCGGAATAGACTTCCTTGATCTGGGCGGCGACCTCGGCCTTTTCCTCCTCCAGGCGCTCGATCCGCTCCACCGTCTGGCGCAGCTTCTCGCGGGAGGTCTCGTTCAGGGCTGTTGTACCGGCGTCCATGGCGTCGCTCCGTCAGAATCAGTTCGCGGACATCAATGCTTGGGCTAGCGGACCGGCTCATCGGCGGCAAGGCGGGCGATTTCGGCGATGACCTGTTCGCCGACGCTGTGATGGGGCATGTGCCCCACGCCGTCGAGTTCGATTACCCGGATGCCTGGGACCTGCTGGCGCAACTCGCCGACATGCAACTCCGGCTTGATCACCGTGTCATCCTCGCCGGAAAAGACCACCACTGGCATGGCCAGTTCGCCGTAGCGTTCCGACTGCTTGCGCACCTGCGCCTGCAGCGATGTGAGGTCGCGGGCATTGGCGCGGAACACTTCCGGTCGGAAGAGGAGCGGCGTTCCGGCTTGCTCGTAATAATTCTCCGGCACGGGTTCGGGCGCGAAGGTGGACGCGACTCCGCTTTCGGCTGCCGATGGGCCGACAATCGGCACGAGCTGGGAAAAGGCGTGGCCGATCAGGGGCGGGGCGCCCCATTGATTGTACCAGGCCATGCCGCCACCGCCCCAGTCATGGCTGACCGGCGCCAGCAGCACGAGACCGTCGACGAGGTCCGGCCGGTCGAGCGCGAGACGCAGTGCCACTGCGCCGCCGAAGGAATGGCCCACCACCACAGCCCTACGGCCCGGCGCGTAGGTTTCCAGCACCTCCGCCATCAGCGCGGCCTGAACGTCCAGGCGCCGGCTGTCTTCCGGGCGGTCGGAATAGCCGTGGCCCGGGCGGTCGGCCATAAGGACCGTATAGTCGCCGTCGAGGAGCGGACCGAGGGAGGCGGTGAATTCCCGCGCATTGGCGCTCGCGCCGTGGATCATGAGCACCGTTTGCGCGCCGTCGCCCTGGACAATGACATGCATGTCCTTGCCATTGACGGACACAAACTCGCCAAGGGGCGGATATTTCGCCTCCACGCGGCTGGTATAGATCGCCGAGTGCACGCACGCGCCCACCAGCGGCAGGAGCAACAGCAGGAGCAGCCATTTCATCAGATGCCGCGCCCCAGCGTCTCCTTGCGCAGGCGGGCGATGGCATCGCGTGCCTTCTGATTCTGCGGATGCAGTTCAAGGACACGATCGAAGGCACGGATCGCTTCCTTCTCGGCGCCAAGTCCCTCCATGACGATACCGAGTCCCATCCAGGCCCCGAAATGGCGCGGCTCGAGGCGCAGCGTCTCGTTCAGGTCGAGCAGGGCCTGGTCGAGCTTGTCCTGGGACAGGAACACCGTGGCCCGGCGATTATAGGCCTCGGCATAGCCCGGCGCGATCTGGATCGCCCGATCATAGAGTTCCAGCGCCTTGTCCAGATTACCGGCGCCCTGGGCCTCCAGCGCGCGTTTCATGATCACCTCGACGACGGCGCTGTCGCCCTCCAGCCAGGAGGTCCAGATGTCCTCCTCGATGGGCTGGGCCGCCTCCGGGCTTGGCGCATTCTTGAGGTCGTCGAACAACTGGTCCGGCGGACCTCCGGCGAGGAAGAGACTGGCGGCGGCAAAGAGGCTGGAAATCATGGAACAGCAGGCTTTCTTTTATCACTTCTGAGTATAGGCGGGCGCAAAGCTGCGTCCAGATCGTGTCTCAGAGAAGGCCCCCATCCTGCAATTTGCGGGCGAGGCTGTCGGCCCCGTCGAAATCATGCGTGTGAAAGCCGAGCGCCCGGGCTGCGGCGGTGTTGTCGGCGCGGTCATCGATGAAAAGGACATGCTCCGGTGCGATGTCCATGCGATCGAGCGCGATGCGATAGATCTCCGGGTCGGGCTTCACGACCTTTTCCGCGCCCGACACCACCACGTCGCGCAGCACACGGATCATGGGGAAGGCGTCGAAGGTCTCGTCGGCCTTTTCCGCTGGCAGGTTGGTCAGGCCGAAGAGCGGCACCCGGGCTTCCTCCAGCGCTGCGATCAGGCCGGGCATGCCGGGCACATAGCCGTGGAACATGTTAAGCCATTCGCTCTTCCAGGCCCGGATATGGCCCTCATAATGGGGGTATTCCGCGATCAGTGGCGCAGCATTCTCATCCATGGGCACGCCGCGATCATGTTCGGTGTGCCAGGCCAGTGTGCAGACCTCCGAGACGAAGCGGCGGGCCTCGCCCAGGTCATCGAAACGCTCCCGGTACAGGCGCAACGGCTCCCAGTCGACCACAACATTGCCGAGATCGAAGAGGACGGCGCGTATTTGTGTCACGGGAATTTCTCACATGAATATCGCGCCGGGCGCGACATTCATCTTGGGATCAGCCCTGTTTCGCTTTAAAGCGGGGGTCGGTCTTGTTGATGACATAGACCCGCCCACGACGGCGCACGACCTTGCAGTCGCGGTGGCGCGACTTGAGCGATTTGAGGGAGGATTTCACTTTCATGGCGCTTCGGGTCCGTGCGAGAACTTCAAATCAAACGAAAAAGCCGGCCCGTGGGGGTCAGCTGAAACCAGAGCCGGCGATCTATACGACCGCCCGGACAGAGTCAACGCTGCGCGCGGGGCTGGTATGGGCCATATGTGCATGCGATCGGTTGCAGGACGGGCCGGTGTGCCCGGTAGGGAGACGCAAATGACCATCATCCGGACACCCCAGACGACACCGAAACCGACGCCAAGGGCCGGCTTGCGGAACTGGCTGACAGGCGCCGGCGCCGCCGCCATGCTTGCTGCCTGTGCCTCGACACCGGCCGAACCGGCGCCGACACCGCCGCCTCCGCCGCCGGTGGACACGCGCACACCGCCGCCGCCCCCACCGCCGGCACCAACGGGGCCGACCTATGCTGTGAACTTCCCCGCACCGCCGCGCGACACGCTTGGCAACATCGCCTTCACGCCGACCGAGAACCCGCAATTCAATGCCTGGCGCGAAAGCTTTGCCGCCCGCGCCGAGGCCCAGGGCCGCTCGCCCGGTGCGATCTATGAATTGCTGCGGGATGTCGAGGCGCCGGAACCCACCTTCACCACCGCGCGCAGCGCCGTCGACGAGCAGGCCGAGTTTGCCGATCCGATCTGGACCTATGTCACCCGCAGGGTCACCGACTCCAATGTCTCGCGTGGCCAGACCCGCATGGCCGAACTCGACAGCTTCTTCGACGAGATGGAGACACGGCTGCAGGTCGACCGCTCGGTGGTGGCCGCGATCTGGGGCATGGAAACCAGTTTCGGCGGCTTCATGGGCAATTTCGACGCCGCCCAGCAGTTTGCCAATCTCGTCTTCGAGCGTGCCGACCGGAAGACCTTCTGGGAAAACCAGCTCCTCGGCCTGCTCAAGATCATGGAGAATGGCGAGGCCAGGAAGGACCAGTTCATTGCCAGCTGGGCCGGCGCCATGGGTCAGACCCAGTTCATGCCGACGACGTTCAACGCCTATGCCATCGATTTCGACAACGATGGCGACAAGGATGTCTGGGCGAGCGAGGCCGACGCCCTCGGCTCGGCGGCCAACTATCTGAAGGCGTCGGGCTACCAGTTCGGCAAGCCCTGGGGCCTGGAGGTCTCGCTGCCGGCGGGCTTCGACTATGCGCTCGCCAATGGACAGGACCGCCGGATCTCCAGCTGGACCGATCTCGGCATCACGCCAATAGAGGGCGGGGCGTTCAGCGTCCCCGATACCGAGTATGCCGAGCTCTGGCTGCCGGCGGGCGCGGAGGGGCCGGCGCTGCTCCTGTTCAAGAATTTCGACGTCTTCATGAGCTATAACCGCGCCAGGTCCTATGCCTTGGCGGTGGGTGTCTGGTCGGACCGGCTGCGCGGAGAGCCGGGCCTCGTGACGCCCTGGCCGACCCATATCGGACAGCTGTCCAAGGCCGAGGTGCGCATCCTGCAACAGGCCCTGACCGATCTCGGTTATGACCCCAAGGGCGTGGACGGCATCATCGGCTCCAACACGCGCAAGGCGCTACAGGACTTCCAGAAGGACCAGGGCATGCCGGCTGATGGCTACCCGTCGGGGGCGGCGCTGGATGCGGTGCTCGCTGTGCTGAACGCGGGAT
>CAZXWB010000032.1:0-16710 GCA_964644395.1 uncultured Hyphomonadaceae bacterium
GAGGTTCACAATAAACACGACCTCAAGTGGTACATATTTTGGGGGTAACTTCCTGGCGCTTCTGGCTGGTGGAAACGGAGCATGGCCCGGTCTGGCGGGCATCGGTCGAAGAGCCACACAGCGCTACTTGACGCTGTTTCACTGACTTGAAAATGCTGTTTGCGTTTCTCGAACAGGAGGCGGAAGCGCACACCCCGGTAGAAAAGGAGTCATCCCAATGAAACGGAATCCCTTGATCCTGCTGCTCTCCCTCGCGTTGTTCGTTCTATTCACGCTGACCGCGCGTCCGCTGGTCGCCGATTCCCCGCTGACCTCGCCGGAGCAAGCCGTGCAGGCCGCCTGGCGGCGCGCCACCGAGCTGGGCGTCTACGACTTCGCTGCCGAGATAGTGCAGACCACGCATCCCGCGCCGCTCGTCTCCAACGCGGGCCGCGCCAGCGAGCAGATGCACATCTATATGGAAGGGCAGGCCAACGTCCCCGCGCGCGAACTGTCGCTGACGCTGTGGCAGGATGGCGGCAGCGCGCTCGATGCGCAGGATGGTGCGCCGACTAAGGATGGCGTCGAGATCCGCTTTACGGGCGACCAGGCCTACGGTCGCCAGACGGGCGGGGAGTGGCAGGAGATGGCCGAAGGTTCGGGCGACTTTTCAGGCGCCTTCGCGCCCGGACAGGATCTGCTCGCCTACCTCGCCGGCGTCGAAAACGTCCGCCTCATCGGCGAGGAAACCCGCATAATGCATGACGCTTCACGTGTAGCGTTCACGCATTTCACCTTCGATTTCGACGGCCCCGCCTTCGCCCGTCACCTGCGCGATCAGTTGGAAGATCAATTGCGCGCCTCCGGCGAGTTGCCGCTGAACATGACGCTGGATACGCCGCGCCAGTACGTAGAGACCACGGGCGCGGGCGAGATCTGGCTGGACGAGCGCGGCCTGCCCGCCCGCCTGCGCGTCCACCTGATCTATCCGCCCAACGAGCAGGGCGAGCGCGTCGAGTCCGAGATCCAGACCGATTTCTCCGATTTTCCAGAGGAAGCCGCCGCCGCGCCGCCGGGAGGCACTCACTTCCGGCATACCCTGCACACCGCGAGCGCCGCAGCCCGCGAGCAAGCGCCCTCCGTGCTGATGTTCGCGATCAGCCTGGGAATGGCAGCACTGCTCGTGACCGGCTATCGCTCTAAAAAACTCTACGCCGCCGTCGTCCTCGCCGTGTTGGCCTCGATGATCGTCACGCCACTGTTGCAAAGCCAGCAGGCCTACGCCTTCTCGCAGAAGATGGCCGCCGCCCGCGCGGAGCAGGAGCGCAAAGCCGAAGAAGAGACCGCCCGCCGCAAAGCCGAAGCGAATCTGACCGCCTCGTGGAACCCGCATCAAGACCCGCGCGAGAGAAACGCAGAACGGACAACGTCGAACGGACAACGTCGAATGGACAACGTGATTCGTCCTTCGTCGTCCATTATCGATAATCGTTTTAATACGCTCCAGGCTGAGGCCACCGACGCGCTCGATACCGACGCCGACGGCCTGAGCGACGCGCAAGAGAGCTTCCTCGGCACGGACGCCGCCCGCGCCGATACCGACGGCGATGGCCTCAGCGATGGCGCCGAGGCGCTCATCTTGGGCACTGATCCCCTCAGCGCCGACAGCGACGGCGATCAGATCCTCGACAACGTCGAGGTGGCGGGCTTCGAGTACGCTGGCAAGCATTGGTATCTCGATCCCAACAATCCCGACACCAACGGCGACGGGCGGATGGACGCCCTCGAATGCCCGGAGCTGGTGGGCATCAACGATGCGTCCGCATTGCACGGCGCGATTTGCGACCCCGACGGCGACGGCGTCCCCAACCCCTTCGATTTCGACGACGACAACGACGGCGTGCCCGACAAGATCGACCTCTCGCCGGAGATGAGCCTCGACCGCAACGGCGTCCACACCAACGGCCAGCACGCGGCGCCCTTCAGCGCCGAGCAGCCCTTCGCTTTGCAGGTGGACGGCCTGGGCATCGATGGCGAGTGGCCCGTGCTGGTCGATCTGCAATATCGCCCCGCCGACCCCGAGCATCTGGCCTACGCCCTCAGCGTGCTCGATTGGCCCCAGGATGCCGAGGGGCAGGTGCAGCACGTCAAAAACACCACCTTCCCCGGCGAGCCGGGCGATGTGCGCCTGGTGCCCATGCTGGAGATCGAGATCACGGGCGAGAGCGTCCCCTTCAAGCTGACCGCGCCGGAGATTGCGGTGTCGATTCGTGGCGCGCTCTCCGCCACACTGCACCTGACCCAACAAGGCGGGCAGAGCCAGGTCGAGTATACCTTCGACGATGCCCAGAGCTATGATGTCGTCTATCTCTCTGGTTCGTGCGGTAGTCGAACCCCAACCCCACCGCTTGGCGCTCACACCGGCGTCACCAACGGCGCGGTGGAGAACATCGCGCCGGGGCCGTTGACCGACCTGGCCGACGGCGAGCACGCGGTCGTCGTCAGCGGCGGCGGCGAAAGCGTCTGCACGACCATCGGCAACATCATCAACGGCCCCTATGAAAATCAGATGATCGATCCCGCGCCGCTCACACCCTACGGCATCTCCGTGCGTGAGGCCGACCGGAACGGCACGCTGCTGGCCTACGCGCCCGCCAATCTGGTCAAGGGCGCGGACGGCGGCGGCAACGTCGCCTTTGCGACGCGCCTGCTCTACTGGCCCGGCGAGGGGCGCACCTGGGAGCAACCGCAGGAGGTGCGCCTGGTGTGGGTCGTGGAGGCGCTGACCGATTGGTGCGACGCCGAGGACTACACTGGCTCCCGCGATGAGTTTGACGCCTGGTGCCAGTATCCCTCGAATCGCACCGCCGACCAGATACAGATCGTGCACACCTACGACGACGACTGGTATCTGACGGGCCTATCCGTGCGCGAGGATTTGGGGCTGGACGTCGCCGTCGCCTACGAGGCCCCCGCTACCGACGCCGATCCTTCTCAGGCGGACGCGCTGTGGCACGCGGCGCGCGGGCTGGGGGATGTCTTCGTCACCGGGCGCGATAGTGACGAGAACGGCGCACGCGATATCGCCATCGCCGCTGCCTATGGCGATACGACCATTCAGGGTCGCTTCGACCGCTTCAGCAACGGCGGGACGAGCGCGGAAGAGCGCTGGGGCATCGCCGCCGATGCGCTGCGCGTGGAGACCTTCCAGTACGCGCACCAGGATCACCTGATGCAGATCGCGATGCACGAGACGTCGCGCATTTTGGCGCAGTTCGCCGCCGACGCCACACCCACTTTGCTCTTCGCCCGCGAGGAGCACTATCGCATCGCCGGGCTGGAGTCCGCCGCCTGGGATGAGGAGTCCGGCCATCTCACCCTCGCCGCCGCCAGCGAGCGGGTGACGACCGCCGGCTTGCAGTGGGCGACCTATCGCCATACCGACGCCAGCGGCTGGGCGGGCTATCCCATCGCCGAGTATTGGGATCATTTAGAGGTGACGCTCACGCAATACTTCCAGGAGCAATATCCTGAAGATGCGCCATCCGAGAATGGCGTGGAAGAGACGAACGTCGGGCGGATGGCGGCGGCGCGCGCCTTCTACGCCTCGCTCGTCCAGGGGATCGTGCGGAATGTGGAGGGCGAGCACGGCATATTGTGGACGCCAGATCCGGCCGGGTGGGATACCGACGCTTTCCTGACCTCGGCGCTGATGCAGGAGGGCGGCAATGGCCTGTTGGCTCTGGTGGTCTTTATGGGACATCTCATCTATGAGTCCATCGACCGCACCGCGATGCTCTCCAACCAGAGCCTGTTGGCGATGTTTTCGAGCATCCCGATCAACGACGGGATCGATATTTTGTTCGAGACGTTGGGCGCGGGGATCGCCAACTATGCTTTCACGCCGTGGACGACGCTGCTGGCAAATCTGGGGCGGGCCAAGACCGCCGCGATTGGCTCGGGGGTGATGGCCGGCGCGCTGCTCGTCGTCGGCGTGCTGGTCTACGCTTCCACCCAGGGCGGGAGCGTCGTCCAGGGCGTGACCCTCTCGATGCTCGCCCTCTCGACCCTCTCGGCGATCTGGGGCGTGCTCCAAACGACCGCCGAAGTGGTCCAGGCGGCCAAATCCGCCGGCTCCATGGCTCAAGCCATCTCAAACGCAGTGGCCAAGGGGATTCAAAGCAGCTTCAGCAAAGGCGGTCTGGTCAGCGTGGTCATCGGCGTGGTCATCGCCTGGGCCGTCTTCGCCCTCACGCTCGGATTCTCGGATCTCTCACGCGCGGCGATTGGCTACGCCGTGAGCGCCCTCATCGCCAGCATCATCGTGACCGACATCATGTTCGTCATCAGCCTGATCCCCATCGTCGGCGCCATCATCGTGGCGGTGGTCAACGCCATCGATACGCTGGTCACTCTGTTGTGCAGCGTCTTTCTCTCCGCAGAACAACAGCAGGGCGCGGCGGCCAAGTTCCTCTGCGGCGGCCTGACCGGGCTGGCGACGGCGCTCCTGGAGGCGGTCTTCTACAGCAACACCGTGATGGTCGATATGCAGCCGGAGGATTTCGACCGACTCCAGTTCGGCAACTTCGAGGCGCACGAGCTGGTTCGCCCGGAGGATGGCTTCGTCGTCGGCAACCGGCTCCGGGTCGGCGTCAGCCTCACGACCACCCTCCAATTGGCCGACCGGCCGGCCTCTGTCGGCGCGGCCTACGTCGGGCAATGGGATCAGGAAACGCTCAAGACCTCCACCTTCCGCTACAAGTGGCAGAGCGCGGAATTCCCCTTCCACAATGATCTCTCGCGCGGCGAGATGGCGGATGAATGGCGCGCGATCAGTGAGCCTTCGGGCGCGATTCAGTACGCCGCTCCCCAGCGCAGCGACGCCGGCATCGCCCTGCCCCGCGCTGGCCTCAACTATGCCACGTCGCTCTATCTCTCTGAGGCTTACGCCATTCCCGTCCAGGAATGTGTGACCTTCGTCTGTAACATCATCAGCGAAAAGGACACCTTCCATTACAATTTTGGCAATGCGCTCAAAGTAGATGTCTTCCCCGCCACCTTGGATGAGTTTTACGAGCTTGAGGCGGAATCGTACGGCTACCGGCTGGCTTGGGATCATCGCTTCCCGGTTCTCCACGACGCCGACGGCGACGGCCTGATGCGCCACGCTGATCCCAACGACGCCCGCTGGGATACCGACGGCGACGGCCTCTCCGATCTCTTTGAGATGCAAATCGGCAGCGATCCCACGCTGGTGGACACCGACGGCGATGGCCTGACCGACTATGAGGAAGTGCGGCTGGGCACGTCGCCCTTCCGCGCGGATACCGACGGCGACGGCCTGAGCGACTACGAGGAGGTGACCGGCTGGGAGATTCTCTACGATCTCGCGCCCGATGGCAGCGGCCTCTATACCCAGGTCGCGTCCGATCCGCTGCGCGTGGACGCCGACGGCGACACTCTGACCGACGTCCAGGAGAAGACCTACGGCCTCAATCCCAACCACGCTTCCAACACCACCGTGCTGAGCATGGCATCGGTGGTGCAGGAAAATGGTGCAGCCTCCGACGGTTTCGTGCGCCCCGATGACACCTTCCACTATGAGGCCACACTCAAGAACGAACTCAACAATCGCTACGCTCAGGGCCTGCTCAGCACCGAGTTCCCGCAGGCCGTGGAAACCGGTGACGTGCCGCCCGCCAGCTTCACGCTCTATCCCCAGGAAGCGCTGACGATGACCGGCGATGTGCGCGTCTCCCCGGTCGCGCCCAGCGGCCCCTACAGCCTGACCCAGGCGGCGGGCGCGTCCATCTTAGATTGGCGCACGATCTCCAGCGGCGCGCAGCTCTGGATTCCTTTTGAGGATGAGGCCACCTCGGCGACCAAGACCTACCAGGATCGCTCCGGCAATGTGCCGCCCCACGACGGGCAGTGCGTGGGCGACGGCTGCCAACTGAGTAAAGATGTCGGCCGCTACGGCGGATCGCTGCGCTTAAGCGGCGGTTACGTCGGTGCCGATCTCGACCCCTCCGAGGAGAGCTACGCGGTCTCGCTGTGGTTTAAAACGAACGAGCCGAATGGCGGGTTGACCTCGGTTGAACACAATAAGGGCGCGCAGCTCTATCTGGAAGCGGGTAAAGTGTGCGCGCGGATTTATTCTGGCTTGATGCCCCAAACGATCTGTTCCCAAGCGACCTATCACGACAATCAGTGGCATCACGTCATCCACACCTTTGATGATGCAGGTGGGCAGCGGCTCTATGTGGATGGCGTTCCGGCGACCGTCGGCTTCAGCCTCTTCACCGGGAAAATTCCCGCCAACACCGGCCACATCGCCTTCGGCCACAGCCGGGTCGATGGCGTGCCTGACTTCACCGGCTATCTCGACGACGTGCGCGTCTACAACAGCGCTATGAGCGAGGCGGAGGTGAGCGCGCTCTTCAGCCAGCCGGTGCTGGCTCTGCGCTTCGATGAGGACGCCGGTTGGCCCGATCACAGCAGCTTCGGCAATGACAGCGCCTGTGAGGAGGCGGCGTGCCCCGATCACGGGGAGGGGATCGTCGGCGGGGGCGCGAGCTTCAACGGCGCCGCCTGCCTGCGCGTCGGGCCGGACGCCAGCCTCGATCTGAGCGCGGGCCGTTTCAGCATCGCGGCCTGGGTCTATCCCCAGAGCGGGAGCGGTGAAGCGGAGACCATCTTGGGCGCGCCCGTCGAAGGGGATAAAGCCTACCCCACACTCCAGCGCGTGGGCCGACGGCTGCGCTTCGGCTTTGGCGTCGGCGATAGCTGGGCCGGAGATTACGAGAGCGACGAGGTGTTGACCGAGGATGCCTGGAACCACGTCGCGCTCACCTTTGACGGCGCGAGCGGCGCGCTCAAGCTGTACGTCGATGGCGCGCTGATCGATACGGATGCGACGACCTTCGCCGGGAACGTGCCCAGCGCTGCGGCGCAGTCCTTCGGCGTGGGATGCAGCGCCGACGCTACAAGCGAGCAGAGCGCCCACTTCTTCGGCGCGTTAGACGAGGCGCGCGTCTACCGTCAGACCCTGGACGCCGACGCTGTGCAAGACCTCTACGCGAGCGCGACGGTCATGCTCCGCATGCCCTTCGACGAGCCGCCCGGCGCAAAAAGCTTCTCCGCCGCGAGCGGGCAGCACGTCGGCGCGTGCAGCGGCGATGCGTGCCCAACCAGCGGCGTCGCTGGGCGCATCAACCAGGCGGCGCGCTTCTGGGGCGATCCGTACAACCCCGAAAGCGACGACGACAGCATCCGCTTCCCCAACAGCGAGATCAACCGCCTGACCAACGACTTCACCTTGGCGGCGTGGGTCAAACCGGCCACTCTAAGAGACAACTACGACCACATCCTCCTCGCCACCGGCGATTGCAACAGGGGCGGCTTCCGCTTCTACCTCGACGGCGCGGAGCTGCGCCTGGAGACCCACGGCGTGCAGGATTACGCCTCTGAATTCGACCTCACCGAGGGCCGTTGGGCACACGTGGCCGTGGTGCTGGACAGCGCGAACGATGCCACTTTCTATGTGAACGGCGAGCAGGTCGGGCAGGCGACGCACACGGCCCCGGCGAACGCCAGCAACTACGATCCACTGCTGATTGGGGCAGCGACCTGCGGCAGCACTGCGCCGCGCAATCACTTCGACGGCGCGATGGACGACCTCGTGATCTTCCGGCGCTCGCTCGCGGCGGAAGAGATCGGGCAACTCTATCGCCAAGCGCCGATCTTCCAGATGCACTTTGAGGCGACGCAGGGCGCGACGACCTTCACCGATGATTCCGGCAACGACAACCATGGCGAGTGCGTGGAAAATGCGTGCCCGCACAGCGGCTTCGGCATCGCGGGGCGAATCGGCCAGGCGGTCGCCTTCGCCGGCGATGACGCCGACGGCGCCGCCCTGATCGCCGTGCCGGATACAGACCTGCTGGACTTGTCCACCTTCAGCGTCGCCGCCTGGGTGCGCCCGACGGCGGTCAAGGACAGCGACCAGACCATCGTAGAGAAGGGCCGATGGGGGCAGATTACCAATACCGGCGAGCGATTTTCAAGGACTAATTATCGCCTCTATCTGGCGGGCGGCGGCCTGACGCCGGTGATCGAGTATGCTCACCCCGGCGATACGCACACGTACGTCCGCGCGACCAGCCCCGCGCCGCTGATGCTGAACCAGTGGAACCACGTCGTCGGCGTCTACGATGGCGATGCGCTCGCGATCTACGTCAACGGCTACGAGCAGGCCAGTATCACCACCGGCGTGGGGCCAGAGACGAACGATGACCCGCTGCGCATCGGCGGGACGGTCTTGGAGTTACAGGCCGAGGATGTCGCGTTCCAGGGCTTCGCCGGTCGCATCGACGAAGTGGCGATCTACGACTACGCCCGCACCTCACGCGAAATTCACGACGCCTTCGTCACTCAGGCCAGTTGGGTCGAGGATCGGCAGAGCCACAACATCACCGTGGACGCCGATGCGCCCGTCGCATCGCTCTCTCCGCCCGCGCCGCACTGGCCCCTCCAATCCGGGCAACTGCTGGCTTTCGCCTACGATCCCACCTCCCGCATCGTCCGGGCCGAACTGGGCATCCAAGCGCCGGGCGCAAGCGATTTCACCTGGGCCGACATGCCCCAATGCTTAGATGTTTCTTCTTCTTCATCATCATCATCATCGGCGGCGAGTTGGTGTCCCATCTTCACGCCCGACGCGGCGGGCGCGTACACCCTCAAGACCCGCGTGACCGATCAGGTCGGCCACGTCACCGAATCCGCAGCGCGGGCCATCAGCGTGGACGACGCGCCGCCCGCGCTCGACATCGTCGGCGGCGCGATGATCAACATCTTCCCCCATCCGCGCGTCAAGGACGCCTGGCTGGCCCGCATTGAGGGCACGGTCAGCGATCCCGCGCTGCCCGATGGAACACTGGGCAGCGGTATCCCGGCGGATGGCGTCCGCGTGTCGCTCTACACGGTAGACGACGAGGCGTTAGTTGGCGAGAGCGCCGTGACCGCTGAGATCGACGGCGCGACCTGGACGGCGGATTATCTGATTTACGCATCGCAGCTTGCCAACGAGTACCGCGTCCGCGTGGATGCGGAGGACAATGCCGCGCGCTATCCCGGCATCGGGCAGGCGCAACTCGACCGTCACACCGCCGAGGCCGAAATACAGATGACGGTGGACGCCGTCGCGCCCGCCGTGCAGGTCGATCTGGCCGATCTCCCCGCCGCCGGTGCGGATGATCTCTTGAATGGCGCGACGACCCTCTCCGGCGACATCACCGAGCGCCCCGTCCCGCTGAACATCGCCTGGGAGACCGGCGCGCAAGGCGAGCAGGCCAGCTTGGTGATGACGTGCAATGGACAGACAATCCACACCGTCCCGGCGGGCGCGATGGCGCCGAGCGCATCCTACACCTGGCGCGGCGACGTTCACCAGGGCGCCACGTGCGAGGTCACCGCGCCGGCGGGCGATCTGAGCGGCAGCGTCGCCGTCTGCGGCGCGCAAATCGCCGCGTGGTCGCTGGCCGAGGGCGGCGCGACCTTCACCGCCGATAGCGACGCCTGCCCCGCCGAAACCGAGGTCGCCGGCGTGGATCGCGTCGAACTGGGCTGGCGCTCGCTGCTGCCCGGCTCGCTCTTCCACAATCAGCCGCCGCCGGAGGGTCAGGCACTCCACCTGCCCTTCGAGGACACACCGACGGAGGAGGGCCACCTCTCGTTTCAGGATGTTTCGGGCGCGGGACACACGGGGCATTGTTCCGGCGCGAGTTGTCCCACCGCCGATACCGGTCACGCGGGCAACGGTATGCACTTCGATGGCGTGGACGACGTGGTGACCACGGATCTCAGCGACGTCGAAACCCCGCCGACGGGCGACGAAGCCTACTGGTGGCATCGAGGCTACCGGCGCACCGTGGCCTTCTGGTTCAAGGCCGCCGATATGAGCGGGGGCGAGCGTCAGGTGCTCTATGAGCAGGGCAGCAAGCCCATCGGGTTCAACCTTCACTTTCAGTATGACCGGCTGTACGCGACTATATGGAGCTGGGATTGGGGCAGCGTGGACTATCCCGGCTGGCAGTCTATCCAGACCGAGGTCGCGCCCTTGCAGTGGTACTACGATGACGCGCCTCAATGGCATCACGTCGCGCTGGTGATCGCGGCCGGCCGTGATCCCTTCGATGATCAGGGCATAATCAAGCTCTACTTGGACGGGCGATTCGCGGCAAGCTCAACCACCTCGCCGCTGGGGAGCGCCGCAAGCTGGGAGCATGACCAGCAGATCGGCCTGGGGCGAGCCAGCGAGGGAACCCGCGCCGCCTTGGGGGCCACCGACGACGGCTGGGCGTTCGAGGGTATGCTGGACGATGTGCGGGTCTTCGCCAACGACCTGAGCGCGGCGGAGATTCAGGAGATTTACGCGGGCGCGGGGGCCGGGCCAGCGCTGGTCCTTGCCTTCGACAAAGATTGGCTCGCCAATGGAGACGCGCTCGCCGACGACTCCGACTGGGCGCACGAGGTTACATTACACGCCAGCGATGTGGTCACCGATCCAAATAACAAGTCCGCGCCCGGCCACGTGGGCGCGTATGCCTTAGAGCTGGACGGCGTGGACGATTATGTCGGCGTCGCCGGGCATCCCGGCCTGGACTTGAGCGCGGGCGAGTTCACGCAGGCCGCTTGGGTCTATCCCACAGACGACGCGGGCCTGCAACCGATTCTCAGCAGCAGCGCGTATGAAATCGGCCCGAAGTGGTATCCCTTTGTCTACGTCCGCGACGGCGCGCGCCTGCAGGTTGGCTTTGGCGATGGCGTCGACCTGATTAGCCACACCACCGGCAGCCTGCTGACGCCGGACGCCTGGCATCACGTGGCGACGACCTTCGATGGCACAACCTATCGGATTTACGTCAACGGCCAGGAGCGGGCGACCACGGCGGCCTTCGCCAGCAAGTTGCCCTACGACAGCACGGGCGATCCCAATCACAGTGTGAGAGACTACCGCCTCGATGTCGGGCGGGGGACCGAACCCGGCCTGCCGCCCTGCGCCAACGTGACCCAGATGACCTTTCAGGTTGATTTTGGCCTGGCGAAGCAGTACCGCGTCATTCTCAACGGGGAGACGCTCTTTACCTCGCCGCTGTGGCCCGCTCCCTATCGCAGCATCGACATTGACCAGACCGTCGAGTTCTGCGGGGACGGTCAACTCGATGTCGAGGTGCGCCAGGGCGACGCCTGGGTCTCGATGGCGAGCCGTGATGGCGACGACACGCACGCCATCAGAACGTCCACGCGGGGCAGTCGCAAGGTTTCGTTCCACTACCAGGCGGCGAATGGCGTACAGCAGGCGAGCGTCGGCTACGATGTGGTCAACGCGGATACACCGACCTTCGCGGGCCGGCTGGACGAGGTGCGCATTTACCCGCGCACGCTTTCGGCGCTGGAGATCGCATCCCTGGCCGGGGCCAGCGGTGGAAGCTGGCAGGCGGTCACGCCGACGCCGAGCGGCGCGGGGGTGGATTACGGGACGTGGAACACCGCGCCGCTGGAGGGTCTGGAGGGCGAATATCGGCTCGACCTGCGCGGGTGGGACGTGGGCGGGCACGCGGCGCAGCCCGCACAGAATGTGTGGCGCGGCGCGGTGGATACCTTAGCGCCGCGTGTAAGTGTGACGCGAAGGGATGACGAATACGAATTTTCCGAGTGGACGTCTAACATGCCCGTCTACCGCTACACCACGTTGGCCGAGGACTATAACCTGGACGCGGATAGCTTTCGCTCCCCGTGCGGCGGAAGCGCCGTCGCCGAGCGCGAATATTATCAGACCCCGGCCTACGTGGCGTTGGCGGGCGAGCCGCCGCTCTATCGTCTGCGCACCGAGTGCGTGATCCCGAAGCCGGGCTACGTCGGCGCTAATTTCAGGACGCCGGGCATCGCGCAGGGCCTCGCCATCTCCGGCACCCTCGTCTACGTCGCCGATGGCAGCGCGGGCGTCGAGATCGTGGACGTATCCGATCCCATTGCCGAACCCAGCTTAATCGGCCGCTACAGGGATATGGAAGGCGCGCGCGCCCTCTCCATCCTCGTCGAATCCACGCCGCCCACCACGACGCTGCGCTCGCCACACATCACATCTCTGGGAATGACGGCCCACCCCCCCGCTCTGCCCCTATCCTCTACTCTCCATACTCCATCCTCCAATCTCTATTCTCCATCTTCTATTCTCAGCCCTCTGGCTCCCACCGCCGTCGTCACCCACCACGTCACCCCGACCGGCGCCGGTGGCTGCACCACCTGGGCCGACGCTTGCGATTTGCAGACCGCCCTGGCTGCAGCCACTTGGGGCGACGAGATCTGGGTCGCCGAGGGAACCTACACCCCCACCACGGGCCTCACGCGCACGATCTCTTTCCCGCTTAACAGCGGCGTCGCGCTCTATGGCGGCTTCGCTGCCACGGAAACACAGCGCACCCAGCGTGATTGGAATGCTAATCCCACCACGCTCAGCGGCGACATCGGCGCGGCCGGCTCCACGGTCGATAACGCCTGCCACGTCGTCACCATCACCACTGGCGTGACTGAGGTTGCGGTGCTGGACGGCTTCACCATCACAGGCGGCAACGCCGATGGGAGTGGAGACGATGGCTATGGCGGCGGAATCTATAACGCGGGCGGCAGCCCCACGCTGCGCAATCTCGTTATCCAGGGCAACAATGCAAGCAACGGCGGCGGCATGTACAGCGCGTCTGGACGTCCCGTGCTGAACAGCGTCAGCTTTATCAGCAATACCACCAACGCCAACGGCGGCGGCCTGATGGATAATGGCGGCGGCTTCGTGCTGCGCGATGTTACATTTGAGCGCAACACCACCCTGGGGTACGGCGGCGGTTTGAACAGCTCCGGCGACAGCGACCTGGTCAACGTCACTTTCGAGCGCAACGTCACCGACGGTTACGGCGGTGGCATGTCCAACCAGGGTGCCAGCCGCCTGGTCAACGTCGCGTTTTATGGCAACGTCGCCTCTCAGTACGGCTACGACGGCGGCGGTCTTTATAATTACGGCGATGCCACGCTGGTCAACGTGATCTTCACCGGCAACGAGGCGGCCAACAGAGCCGGCGGCGGGTTGTACAACGACGCCTGCACTCCGACGCTGATCAACACCACCTTCAGCGGCAACCAGGCGGCCTCCGGCGGCAGCGCGATTCACAACAACAGCAGCAACGCCACCGTGCAGAACAGCATCCTCTGGGGCAACGGCGGCACGGCCATCGCCAACGCCTCCAGCACCGTCACCGTGACCTACAGCCTGATCGAGAACGGATGGACGGGTGCGGGCAACTTAGACACCGATCCGCTCTTCACCCGCGCGCCCTCGCCCGGCGCCGATACGATGTGGGGCACCGCCGACGACGACTACGGCGACCTGAGCCTTCCATTCGGATCGCCTGCGCTGGACGCCGGGGACAGCACGGCCCTGCCCGCCGACGCGCTTGACCAGGACGGCGACGGCGTTCTTACTGAGACGCTGCCGCTCGACTTCGCGGGCCATCCGCGCCAACTGGATGTGGGCCGCGCGCCCGACGTGGGCAATGGCAGCGCGCCGCTCGTCGATATGGGCGTCTACGAGCTGGCCCGAATGGACCTGGCGCTGACCAAGGCGGTCACGCCCACCGGGCCGGAGCTGGGCGACGCCATCACCTACACGCTCACCTTCTCCAATCCCGGCTCGCTGACGCCGACGGCGACCTGCGTCATCACCGACACGTTTCCCGCCGCGCAGGTCATCAGCACGACCGTCATCAGCAGCGGCGCGCCGCTCACGCCAACGGGAGCCTACGTCTGGGAAATGGCGCCGCTGGCGCCGGGAGCGGGCGGCCTCATCACCATCACCGGCGTCGTCAGCCCCGACCTGACCGATAGTGCAAGGTTCACCAACACCGCCGTCATCGATGTTATTACCGGCACGCTCGGCGACGTGGATCTGACCAACAACAGCGACGCGGCCGCGGTCGCCGTGAGCAACCTGCCGCCGGTCGCTGCCAGCGATGTCTATACCACGGACGAGGACGTGCCGCTGGTGATCGCTGCGCCCGGCGTGCTGGACAACGATAGCGACGGTGATGGCGACCCGCTCGTAGCTGTGCTGGACGCGGCGCCCTCAACCGGCGCGCTGACGCTGCGCAGCGACGGGGCCTTCACCTACACCCCCGCGCTCGATTTCAACGGTGTGGTCAGCTTTACCTACTATGCCTCCGACGGCGCGGCGACCTCGAACATCGCCGTCGTCACGCTCACCGTCAACTCCATCCCGGACGATCCCCGCGCGGCCGATATTGCCGTCAGCACGCTGGAGGATACCCCGCTCGCCATCACCGTCATCCCGGACTATGCTTATCATCCCGATGGCGACGCGGTCACGCTGGATGCCCTGAGCATGCCCGCGCACGGCGAAGCGGCCATCACCGATCCCGCGTCAACCATCGTCTACACGCCGAGCACGAATTATCACGGCAGCGATACCTTCACCTACACCGTGAGTGACAGCGGCGGGGTGAGCGTGACGGCGGCGGTCACCGTCACCGTGATCTCGGTCAACGACCCGCCGGACGCGCCCACCCTCTCGGTGGAGACGCCGATGGCCACACCGGTTGTCATCCCTCTGTCGGACTATACCAGCGATCCCGACGGCGACGAACTGACCCTCGTCTCGCTCAGCCAGCCGGAGCACGGCGCGGTGATCGCCGATGGGATGACTATCACCTATACCCCCACGCCTGGCTTCCGCAAAACCGATAGCTTTTACTACGCGGTGCAGGACCCCGACGGGCAGCGGGCCAACGGCTGGATCTATATCCGCGTGGTGCCGCCCGCGCCGACGGCTGGCGTCGTCTACGTGGGCACCAGTCGCGGGCTGTTGCTCCTGGACATCCAGGATTCGACCACGCCCTCATACTTGGGCGTGTACGGCTACGATGCGTGGCCGTGGCCCGGCATCCCGATTGAGGGGTTGGCTATCTCTGGAACACTGGTCTATGCCGCCGCCAACATACACGGATTGCACGTGATCGACGTCAGCACCACCACCCATCCCACGCAAGTCGCCGCGCTTCCGCTAGGCGTGGCCCACGATGTAGCGCTGGATGCGACATCCCCGAACAGCGCGTATGTCTACGTCGCCGACGAAACCGACGGCCTGCACATCGTGGACATCTCCGCCCCCGCAACCCCGCACCTCGTCAGCACCCTGCCCCTCACCGGCACGCCCGTCGCGCTCGACGTGGCTGCCCACGCGGACGGACACACCTACGCCTACGTCGCCGCCAGGCTCGGCGGACTGCACATCGTAGACGTGACCACTCCCGCCAACGCGCAACTCGTCGGGAACTACAACACCGTCGCCAACTGGGCCGGCGAATGGGAAGGCGTGGCCGCTGCGCAGGATGTAGTCGTCGTCGGCCACTACGCCTACGTGGGGACGAAACCCCTTCATATCATCGATATCTCCGATCCCGCGAATCCTCAGCGGGCCTTCGCTGACTACAACTGGTTCTACATCGACTCGCTCCAGGGCGGAGAGTACGGGCGCTCTATCGCCATCGACGGCGACCCGGCGCAGAACGGCAGCGATTATGTGCATGTGGCGATGGGAAGTTGGGGGCTGCATCGGCTGAAGCTGTCGGCTGACGAGACGGCATCGGTCTGCGACACGGCCGGCCAGTGCATCACGGCGGAGGCGGTCACACAGACGGCCCGGACGCAAAATATAGCCTCAGAGACGCAAAATCTTGCGTCTCTACAAACGGCCATCGTCAACGTGCCGCCCGTGCTGGATACCGCCGATCCGATCTCCGTCACCGTTATGGCCCGGTCGGTCACAGTAACTTTGCAGGCGTTGACCACCACGTTGGACGGCGCGCCCATCTACACGCAGACCTGGGCCTCCGGCGCGGTTACGTCGGCACTCGAATCGTTCGTTTGGACGCCGGGCAGCGACGGCCTGCACCACCTTGAAGCATACGCAACGGCTTGGGACGGGGCCACGGCCACGCACACGCTCAGCGTCACGGTGGATACCCAGCCGCCGGAACTTGCCCTCAAGTCCGAGGTGCTCACATCGACCCACTACCACGAGCCGCGCACGCTGGCCCTCACCGGCATCCTCACCGATGCGGGCGGCGTCGCCAGCGTGGAGGTTCAATCGGAGAACGAGTCCTGGGAGGCGACGAGAGTCGCCACCGACACCTGGCGCGCCGCGTGGCGGTTGCCCGCTGGCCCGCTGCCCGATGGCGCGACCTACGTCATCACGGCCACGGCGCAGGACATCGTGGGGCGTCGCGCGACGATTACCGATACGGTTTTGGTGGACGTGGTCGCACCCGCGCCCGTGACGCCTACCCTCGCGTGGGATGGGCAACCGCTGGCATCGGGTGACGTGGTGTGCGCAAGCTCGCCCACGCTGCGCTTGACCTGGCCCGCCGCCGGTGATAACAGCGGCATCCACAGCTACCGCGTGGGCTGGTCGGAGATTGATGACCGGGGCCGGCTGATCACAGAGACGTGGCAGACAGTCGGGGCAACGAATACGCTCCAGGCTGAGTATCAGCCGAACGAGGCGCGCGAAGTCCGCGTGCAGTTGGTCAGCCGGGACGCACTGGGCAACGAGCGGTGGCAGCGCTGGGGCAGCGTCATCGTGGATGCGCCGCTCACGCCGGACTA
>CAZXWB010000033.1:0-4511 GCA_964644395.1 uncultured Hyphomonadaceae bacterium
GAACCCTTGCCGGGCATGGAGCGCAAGTCAGCCACACTGCTGGGCACCGCGCCTTGAGGTGCCTTAGCGATTGTAGAAGGTGAACTCGATCCGGTAGCTCAGGAGCCCGGCGCCCATGGACAAGTCATAGTCCTCGAACCCATAGACATAATCGAAGCGCACCGACTGTTCGGCGACCGTGTTGGCATTGCGCCGCCGGATATCGCCGGTGAATTCGCCGAGATAGGCGGGCTGGCCGTACAGCGCGCCGAGATTGTCCAGCCCGAAGCTGCGCCATCGGTTCCCCCTTGCCGCCTGACCGAAGCGCATGCCGTCATCATTGCCGGCATTGCGCACGCGGTAGTCGAGGGCGATCTGGTCGAGCGAGGCGGGGCGGGACAGGCCTCCGCTCGGCCCCTCGATAATGACCTGGCCAGCGAGATAGAAATCGGTCCGCGAACTGACATAGAAGCTGCGCTGGGCGGAAGTTTCCTCGGCGACGATTTCTGTGCGCCGGTCGAGGCTGAACGCCGACAGGCTGTCGCCGGCGTCGAGCACGCCGTCACCATCATCGCCGATTTCGAGATCGGCGCGGCCGTTTCCATTGGTGTCGATGCCGAGCATCGTGCCTTCCTCGCGCACAGGCACAGCATAGAAGCCCTCGGTGCGCGTGCCGGTGAAGACCGGGTTCACCGTGCCGGAGCCCTGGAAGGGATTGCCGCTCCAGGGGACGAGCGCCTGTCCCGGCGCGACCGTGCCGCCATTGCTGAACCGGTAGACGTCATAGACGTCGAAGGAAAACCCGTCATGAACCACGACGCAGCCATAGACGCGGCAGTAGAAATCCGTATCGAGCCAGGACGCAGCGGCGGGGGCAGGGGCACAGGCACCGCCCCACGCCAGAAGCGCGCCCAAACGCAGGAGAAGGCCCGGGCGCAGCATCGGTCTCACTGCTCAGGCGCGACGACCTTGGGGCGCCGCGGCAGGTCTGCCAACACGACGGGTTCGAGGGTCATCACACCGCTTTCGGTCTGGGGCACGAAGGTGTTCTCCAGGCGCACCTCGATCTCGGCGTCGGCCGGCACCAGGGCCGGGAAGTTCAGCGACAGGAGCCGCTCGGCCTCGTCGAGCACCACGAAATTGCTCACCGGGGCGGTGCCAAGTGAACTGCCATCGCTGCCTCTGACCTCGATCTCGCCTTCGAGGCGAGCATGTGCATCGCCCTCATTGCCGAAGCGCACCACCAGTTCGGTGCGATCAGACGGCTTTTCGACCAGTTCGGCCCCGAGCACGACGGGACGGCTCTCCGACGGGCCCACATTCAGGTAGAACAGCGAGGCGAGCTGGTACTTCTTCCAGACGCCGGGCTCACTGGCGCGTTCATCGGGAAGAATGGTGGAGGCGATCAGCGCGAAGCGGTGGTCGCCGGACTTCTGGACCCTTGTCGGCGCGACCATATCGACCACGACCTGCTGGCTCTCGCCGGGCTTGAGATCGACGAAGGCGGGGCTGAAGCGCACCCAGTCGGAGGCTGAGCGGTCCATGTCACCGGGCGGGGCGAGTTCGATCTGTCCGGTCTCATCCAGCGACCAGTCGGCCAGGCCCAGGGTTAGCGCGACGGGCAGTTCCTTGTGCACATTGACGATGGTGATGACCTGGCGCTGGCGCTGGCCGGGTTCGATCTGCATTTCCACCGTGGTGGGCTGCAAGCCGATGCCAAAGGCGGCCGCACCCTGGAAGGGCAGGGCCGAGAGGGCGGCAAACAGAAGGAGCGAAATCAGTTTGAGACAACGCATGGGCATCCTTTCCGGGCTTTGTTGGAACCGAGTCTGAACCCGAAAAATGCGACGGTTTCGGATACTGGACGGTTAACGCGGCTGCGTTGCACATTCATGGAGGCAGTGAACGAGAAAGCCCCGCCGCAGACCATGTCCGGGCGGGGCTTCCTGATCTGGACAGACCTAAACTTACGGAACGAAGACGGTGTAGGTCACGCTGGCTTCGATCTCGCCGGCACCGGCGGAGAGGTCGTAACCCGGCGTGAAGTTGGTGCCGTCCCAGTTGCCCAGCGTGTAGGTGGCGTCGAAACGCACCGACTGGGCCGCGATCGTGCCGCTGGAAGCGGCTGTGCGCTGGTCGCCGCGGAAGACCGAGGTGGCCGTCGCCATGTCGGCCAGCGTGGTCAGCGCGTCGAAGCCGGAATCGGCGCCGCCGCTGTGGGGGAACTGGGCGCTGCCACCGAAGGTAATCGAGCCGTCGGTGCCGGCGTCGGTCACCGACATCTCGAAGCCGATATTGTTCAGGTCGAAATCGCCATCGGTGGTGTCGGCGGTGGCCTGGCCGTCAATGCCGAAGGCGACGTTGGACGCCACGTAGAACGACGAGTTGATGGCCGCGTCATCAATGCCGACTTCGTTACCGGCCACGTCGAAACGGGCAAAATTCGTGTCGTCGCTGCTGGTCACTTCATTGCCAGTGGCGTTTTCGATGATGTCGAAAGCCGAGGCGGAAGCCGCTGCATCGGAGGTCGGGGTGAGCGAGCCGGTCACGACTGTGTAGACATCTTCACCACCGATCAGGTCGGTGTCTCCCGAGGCCGCGGCGGTGGCGCCGGTGCCGGTGTCGATGACAAAATCGCTCACGACCGGTGCATCGTCGGTGCCGTCATAACCATCGGCGCCCCAGACGATCACCAGGCCGAGAACCTTGAAGTGGGGGTTGTCCACAACGGCAGCGTGGCCGGGCACCAGGGAGGCACCGGCGAGCACCGTCGTGGCTGCGAGCAGCTTGCGCAGCTTCATGACTAGTCTCTCCATCAAATCGGGCCTTTGGCCCTGGTTTCACGCCACGCGATCTGCGCGGCCTCGACTGTTGAACCATGAAAGTCCTGAAAATTCGCAAAGGGACCTGGCGAATGCAGGGGCCGCTGAAAACGCTTCATTAAGCTTGCCGCGCGCTGCGCCTTGCTGTTGAACTCTGCAGGAGGGTGAAGTAAGCGCAAGGTCAGGGGACGTGAGAGATGAAGCAGGGTTTCGATAGATTTTCGCACCGGCTGGCCGCCCTTCTCGGCGCCTGCACCATCGGTCTGACCGCCGGCGCCCAGCAGGTCGTCGCGCCCGATTTTGGTCGCTATGAGCGGCCCTTCGATGAAAGCCGGGGCGTTTTCAGCTATGCCGAGATCATCGAAGGCACCTATCCTGCAATCGTGCGGATCAATTTCGTGGCCCAGGCCGCAGGTGGTGCCGCATCGGGCAATGGCTCGGGCGTCATCTTCGATGTCGATCGTGGACTGATCCTCACCAATGCCCATGTCGTCGAAGGCGCCGCCGCGATCATGATCGAGCTTTTCGATGGGCGACTGGTTGAGGCCCGCCTCATAGGCTCCGATGAGAAGACCGACCTGGCGGTCCTCCAGGCCGATGTTCCAGGCACTTCAGCGGCGGTTTTTGTCGACAGCCAGACGCTGCGGGTCGGTGACATGGTGTTTGCCGTGGGATACCCGCGCGGGCTGGAGCGCACCGTGTCCATGGGCGTGATCAGCGGTCTGAACCGACAGGGCTTCTATGACCCATCCAAGGAAGCCGAGGTGGAGGATTTCATCCAGACCGATGCGGCGATCAATCCCGGAAATTCCGGTGGTCCGCTGTTTGACAGCCAGGGCCGGGTCGTTGGGATCAACACATGGATTCTGCGCGAGAGCGACGGGCTCGGCTTCGCGGTGCCGAGTTCCACCGCCGTGGTCGTGGCGCGCCAGCTTGCCGAGAACGGGCGCATGCGCCGCGGCCGGATGGGGATCGGCTTCGATACGCTGACACCGGCCAAGGCCCAAGCGCTAGGCGTGCGCGTCGATGCCGGCGCGCTGGTCACCTCCGTGGAGCCCGGCTCGGCGGCTGACAGGGCGGGGCTTAAGGTCCAGGATGTCATCACCGGCGCCGGTGACCGGCAGATTCAGTCTGGCAATGATCTGATAAATTTCGCCCTGCTCGCCGATCTTGATGAGACCCACCGGCTGTTTGTTCACCGCGGGGTTGAGATCCTGCGCCTGAACATCAAGCTGACGCCGGTGGACGGCGAAGAGGTGGCGCCTGCTCCGGACGTCGCCAGGCCGCCCACGATCTTTGGTGCCGAGTTGCGCAACGCCGCCGGCGGCGTGGCCGTTGTCTCGGTGCCCGATGGCTCGCCGGCGGACGGGAAGCTGCAGGCCGGTGATCTGATCCTTGAACTCAATGGCGATCCGGTCAGCGATGCCCGCATGCTGGTGGAGGCGATCGAGGGGCTTGACGGCGGCATTGCCGCTTTGCGCTATCGCCGTGGCAGTACGGAAAGTTTGACCCTTTTCTCCGTCGGTTGATGGTAGAGGGTAAGAATGGCCCTGCGGGGCGAGGTTGAAATGGCAATTGAGGAAACCGTCATGACCAAGGCCAGCCAAATCCTGAAACTGATGCTCGGTGCGAGCGCCTTCGCTTTGTTCGCTTCAACGGCCCACCCCCAGGACTCCGAGCCGCCCGCCGAGGAACTCATGGAGGAACTCC
>CAZXWB010000033.1:4611-15829 GCA_964644395.1 uncultured Hyphomonadaceae bacterium
TCTCCCCCGCCGGACTTGTCCCCTCCGACATGGAGATGAGCGAAGAGGCCGAGGCCTCGGCAGCCGGCGTTGAATGCCCCGGCGAGGGCACCTGTATTGTCGAAGCCACCGGCCAGCCCCTTCGCATCCTGCCGCGTTCCTTCGCCGCGCTCTATGAGGGCCCGGAGGCCGACGCCGACGTGCTCTCCAATGCCGTCTCGGCCTTCAAGCCGGCCTTCGTGTTCGACCGCCAGGGCGTTGACCTCTCCGATCCCACCGACCCGAAGGGCTGGTACCAAGTCGGTTACTCCCAGCGCTCGCCGATCGGCTGGATGAAAGCCGCCGATGTGGTGGAATGGCGCCAGGCGCTGCTGCTTGAATACATCCATCCGGGCACCGGCAGCGACAAGCGCACTCCGGTCGTGATGTTCAACGACAAGGCCTCGCTGTCGGGTCTCGTGACCGGCGGTGGGCGCACAGACAAGGTGGATGAGATCCTTTCCGACATCGAGAATGGCGAGCGCCCCGAAGGCGTGATCGGCCTTGAACCGGGCGAGTATCTCAACATCAATGAAAGCTTCTACCTGCTGCCGATCATCCAGTGGGAGCGCGAGCAGGCCTTCGACGAGCCGGCCCACTATCTGCAGCTTTTTGCGGCAGTGCCCGGTTCACGCGCCGAGGAAACCGGCGAGGGCACGCTGGAAAGCGAGACTTTCCTTGAGGAAACGTTGACAGCGGTCCCGGATGAGACCGAGGTCGATATCGTCTTCGTCATGGATATGACCGGGTCCATGCAGCCCTATATGGACCGGGTGAAGGACGGCGTGGCATCCGTGGCCGCCGCGCTGGAGGAGTCAGGTGATCTCGATTTCCGCTTTGGCCTCGTGGGTTACCGCGACAGCACCGACGTCACGCCGGATCTGGAGTGGACAACGAAGAATTTCACTCCGGAACTTGTGACCGCTGCCGACTTCACCAGCATTCTTGAGAACGACGCCAAGGCGGCGGCTGTTTCGAGCGATGAGTGGGCCGAAGACGTTCATGGTGGCTACCTGGAAGGCGTGAACAGCGCCTGGCGCGACAGCGAAGACAAACGACAGATGCGCTTCATCATCCTGGTCGGTGACGCTTCGGGTCACGATCTCGGGGGCAACAAGAAGGCCAAGAACTCTGCGGGCATGACCGAGGAAGAACTGGTCAACCTGGCCCGCGGCAAGAACATCTATGCGCTCAGCCTCTATCTCCAGGACGACCGGGCCGAACCCGACTGGGACAAGGGCGTCAACCAGTTCGGCCAGCTCGCCGCCCTGCCGAACGGTCGCGGGGAGGGCGTCGTGCCCGTCGATGCCGACGCCGCTGCCGATGAACAGGCGGGCATCAATGCCACAACGGAGTTTGTCGGCCTTGCGCTGATCGACTTCATCACCGCCGACATGGATGAGCGCCGCGCAATGGTCGAGGACGCAGCGCCTCTGGAGGAAGAGCAGGGCGAAGGTGAGACGGCCGAGGAGACGCTCAAATCCATCGAGGTGGCCCGCGGCGTTCTGCAGGCCGGCATGGTGGACTGGCTGGGTGACGGTGCCCAGGCGCCGAAGGACTTCGTGTCCTGGGCCTTTGACCAGGACCTGAAGGATCTCACCCGTCCTGCGCTGTCGGTTCGTGTCATGATGACCCGCGAGCAGCTCGACAATGTGATCCGCCAGTCGGAGACATTGCTCGATGCCCTCGACACCAACATCCTCGGACAGGTCGATTTCCTGACCTCGCTCAAGCTCGCCTCGGCGCAGACCTCCCTCGGCATCGAGGTCGATCCGGACCTGTCGCTCGGCGACCAGGAGTTCCTGCCGCAATGGGTCGCGGCCCTGCCCTACCGTTCGCGGGTGCTCGGCATGACGCCGTCGGAATTCACCAATTTGTCCTCCTCGGAACGCATCGAGTTCCGCGCCAGCCTGGAGGCCAAGTACAATTCCTATCGCGAGATCGTGAACACGCCGGATATCTGGATCAAGCTCGATGAAGGTGACACCGAGCTCCAGGAGGTGACCTCGATCCCGCTCGCTCTGCTGCCCTGAGCGGACATGGTCCTGGCTGAGGCCGGGGAAGGAGAGGGCCGCCGCCGGACAGGCGACGGCCCCGGGCCCCTTCTCCGCATTCGAAACATGGTCAAGCGCCGCGAAGGGGGCGATCGGGTGTTCCAGATCCGGCTGCCCGCGCTGGACCTGAATGCGGGCAGTTTCCTCGCCCTCGTCGGCCCGTCAGGGTCGGGCAAATCGACCCTGCTGGACATGCTGGGCCTCGTGCTCGCGCCAAGCCGGGTGGAGGCGTTCGACCTGCGCCTGCCCCGCATCGACAAGCGCGTGCAGGAGGACACGGCTGTCGATCTCGCCAAGCTGACCCGCAGCGGCGAAATTGATGACCGCGCCGCTGCGGTGAGACGCACGGCCATGGGCTATGTGCTCCAGTCGGGCGGACTGTTTTCCTTCCTGAACGTGGGCGAAAACATTGATCTGCCCCGGCGGCTGGTCGGGCAGAAGGTCTCGCGCGACGCCACATCGCGCGAAATGCGCCAGTTCGGCCTGAATTGGGGTTACGAGAAACAGGTGTCGGAACTCTCCGGTGGGGAGCGCCAGCGGGTGGCGATCCTGCGCGCGCTCGCCCACCGGCCGAGCCTGGTGCTCGCCGACGAGCCCACGGCGGCCGTGGACCGGAACCGCGCCAGGGAAGTTGTTGCTACCTTGCAAAACCACGCCCGTGAGCGCGGTGCCGCGGTGATCATGGTCACCCACGACCTGTCGCTGGTCGATGGCGTGGCCGATGCCTGGGTGAGGCTCGAGCCCGACACCGGCCTCTCCGGCGATGTCAGCGGCTATGTCGCCACGTCGAAGTCGGATGTGCGGCGATGAACGGGGGCAAGCCGTCACCCATGCTGGTCTGGCAACTGGCCTGGAAGGACCTCATCCATGAGCGCCTGCTCAGCCTCTGCCTCGTCATTGCCCTGGCCGGCGTGCTGGCACCATCGCTTGTCCTCTTCGGTCTGAAGAGCGGCGTCATCACGGCGATGCGCGCCGAACTCGTCGAGGATCCTGTCTTCCGGGAGATCCGGCCGAAGGTGACGCAGAATTATGATGCCGGCTTCTTTGAACGTGTCCGCGCCCAGCCGGAAACCGAATTCATGGTGGAAAGCGTGCTGCGCGGCGCGTCGCTCATCCGCGTCGATGCCGAAGCCGGCGGCGAGAACATGGACATGCTGCCCACCGGGCCCGGCGATCCGCTGCTGACGGAGAATGCCACCGTGCCGCCGGAACCGGGGGAGGTGGTGCTCACCGAGACTGCGGCAGAGGCGCTTGAGGTCCAGGCCGGCGACACTGTCACCCTTCGCGCCCAGCGAACCGAAAGCGGACGGACACGCAATGCCCGTCAGGAGATGACCGTATCGGGCATCCTGCCGCTGCGGGCCGACAAGGTGAAACGCGTCTATGTGCCGGTCCAGTTTGCCCTCGACGTGGAATCCTTCCGCGAGGGCTTTGCCGTGGCTGCGCGCGACTGGCCCGGCCAGGAAAACATTGCCGCGCCGGTCTATGACGGCGTCATCGTCGGACTGGACCAGCGCCTTTCGGCGGTTGAGCGCAGCCAGCTCACGGTCAATACGGGCTTTTTCCTGGTCGAGAGCCTTTCTGCAGACGCCTATGAGGCGCGCTTCGGTCACGCCCCGCCCGACCGTCCGGTCCTGCTGGACGTCAAGGTGATCGACCGCGCCGCCCCCGCCGATGCGGTGACGCGGGTGCGCCGGCGCATGGCGGGACGCGACGCGATCCTGCGGCCCTATGTGCGTCCCGTGGACCTGACAGGACCGGACGGGTCAGTGCTGGAAGCGCATGTTGCCGGCTACGGCCTGCTGAAGGCCGGGGAGGTCAGCCTTCCAGACGGCATGATGGCGGGGCGCAGCATCGGCGATCCGGTGGAATTCAGCATCACGGGACCGCAGCAGACGACGGCTTTCTCGCTCAGGCTGGGCGATGCGAACGAAGCGGGACGTGTCTTCATGCCGGTGGAAACGCTCGGCGTGCTGCGCCGGGCCGCCGAGCGCGACCTGGCCTTCGATCCCGACACCGGAAGCTTCAGCCTCGAGCGGCCGGGCTATCGCGGCTTCCGGCTCTATGCCCGCAGCATCGATGACGTCGCCGCCCTTGACGAGGTGCTGCGCGGCGAAGGCATCGAGACCATCACCGAAATCACCGCCATTCTGCGGATACAGGAGCTTGATCGCGGGCTCTCGCGACTGTTCTGGCTGATTGCCTCGCTCAGTTTCGCCGCCGGGGCGCTGGTCCTGCTCGCCAGCCAGTACGGTGCGGTGGAGCGCAAGCAGGGCGCCCTGGCCCATCTGCGCCTGATCGGGCTGTCACGCGGAGATGTCGGCCGCTTCCCGCTCAGCCAGGGTCTCATGCTCGCCGGGATCAGCGGGCTGGCGGGCCTGGGATTTGCCTATCTCGCCCAGTTCATCATCAACAACCAGTTCGCGGTGCCGCTTGGCTTCGACCGCCGGATGTGTACCATTTCACCCACGGTGGCGGTGCTCGCCGTGGGGACCATGGTGGGTGTGAGTGCGGTGGTTTCCGCGCTTGCGGCGCGGCGCGCCACAGAGATCGATCCAGCAGAGGGGATACGCCATGAATGACCGTTTCACCGCCTGGCTCAGGGGGCTCGCACTGGCGCTTCTCGCTTTCGGGGCCTCCGCGGGCGCATCGGCGCAGTATGCCTGCCTGGACGGCGCCATTGCGGCTGACAGGCCGTTCGACAATCCCTGCAATGACGACATCGACAATGATGTCATCCTGCCCATGCCGGGCGGCGAGCTCTTCATGGTGTTCCGCTCGGTCATCGTCCCTGGTCCGGATTTCTGGGGCAATGAGGATCGTCGCATCCTGATCGGTAACCCCGACCCCGGCGTCATGTTCGAGACCCGCCGGGAAGTGGTCGTTGCCGGGTCCTTCCCCACGAGCGACGGGGACAACTGGCGCATCCTGCTCGGAAAGTACGAAGTCACCCTGGCGCAGTTTGCCACTGTCTTCGGCGAAGGCGACATCGATGCCGGGCTGCAGCGATTGAAGGACCTTGCCGACGGGCCTGTGTATTTCGATCCGATCCTCGAGCCCTCCGCCAGCGACGGACTGCGAAAGCGTTTCCTGCGCTCGCCGGTCCGCGGCATGCGTGTTCAGGACTATGAGAATTTCATCAGCGCCTACAATGAGTGGTGCTACAGCGACGGCCAGTGCCGGGCGGCCATGCCGAAACTGGAAGGCGTGCCGGGCTTTTTCCGCCTTCCCACGGAGATCGAGTGGGAATATGCCGCGCGCAAGGGCACCGGCGAGAACCCCAGCGGGCTGCCCTTCGACCTGAAGAAGGAAGACCAGACCGACTATGCCTACCTGACCGAAACCGCCAACAGCCGCATCCGCAACGAGCCACGTTCCATTGGCGGCAAGAAGCCGACCCGTTTCGGTATCCATGATCTCTACGGCAATGTGGCGGAGCTGATGGACGGGCGTTTCTATGCCGAACTCGCCGACGGCAAGCCCGGCATGTACACCACTCGCGGCGGCGACTACCAGTTCGACGCCTCCGAGGAGACGCTGAGGCCCCACTTGCGCGAGGAGACCCCGAACTATGTGATGGGCGATGGTGGCCGGCTCCAGGCTGCCCGCAATGAGCGCGTCGGCATACGCCTCGCCATCGGAAGCCTGGTCCGCCTCGAGGGCGATGCCGCCGCCCGCCAGGATGCCTCTTTCAAGGTCTATACGAGCTCCGGCATTTCCACCGGAACGGCCTCGACGCGCAGCGGCACGCTTCAGGTCGCCGGCCAACTCCGGAACATCGGATCGGTGGCCGACAAACTGAAGGACATCGATGAGAATGCGAGCGCCGAGGAACTCAGCGAAAGTATCGCGGAGGTTATCGCGGAACTCGAGAACGAGACCCAACAGGCCCAGATCCAGTTGCGCCGGACCTCCGAGCGCCTCGCCAGCCAGCAGGCCAGGAACGTGATCCGCGACGCCGGCGAGATGGGCCGCGCCTACGAAGATCTGTCCAGCCTCCAGACCCGCCTGGAACTGGCCAGCGATCCCGATGCGATCGACGCGCTGAAACGTCAGGTTCCCAGTCTCGAACGCCAGATCGACCTGATCATCGACCGGGTCGGCTATTTCGAAAGCTCCTATGTCGCCGGGATCGAGCGCCTTGAGGGGTATGGCGCGTTTGCCGATGACGCGCTGGAGCGGATCAGCGCCCAGGGCTTCACCTCCCAGCTTGACGAAACCTCGTTCGGGCTCGTGCGCAAGCATGTCACACAATTGCGCGCAGGCGACAGCGGTCCGGACGACTGGACGGCCGACATCCAAACGGCTTTCCAGTGACAAGGGCCCATGTCGCAAAACGTCGATTGCAGCGCTCACGGCGCTTGGCTAGGTTCAGACAGAAGGCACTGCGGGGCGCAGGGCCACATCTTGAGGGGATAGACTCATGAATATCGTCACCAATCTTCGCGCCAGGCTCCGGGGGACCCTGGTTGCAGGGCTTGCCTTTTCCATGATGGCAGCCGGTTGCGCCACCACAGACCAGCAGACGGCCGGCTTCCCGAAGGTGTCGAACACCGTCCTGCAGGCCTGTGCCGGTGGCGCGCTGGTTGGAATACTTGCGACGGCGCTCACCAATGACGATGCCGATATCGGCGACTATGCTGTCGGCGCGGCTGGTGGCGCGCTGGCGGGTTGTGCGGTGGGCGCGATCCTCGACGATCGCCGCAAGAATTATGCCTCGACCGCGGATTACTATGATGCCGAGATCGCCCGCACCCGGACCCTCAACACCCAGGTGGCGCAGGTGAATTCGAAGCTGACACAGGTCATCTCGGAAAACCGCACCCAGCTTGCCAACCTGCAGAGCCAGCAGGCCAGCGCGGCCTATGACCGTGACGCGGCCAAGGCCCTGAAGTCCAAGGCCAGTGCCGAACTGCGCTGGGCCAAGCAGCAGCTCAAGAATGCCAATGCCGAGCTCGAGGCCCAGGAGCTGGTGCTCGCCGAGGTCGAGCAGGAAGCCGCCGGCAGCCAGCAGACCGCCCAGCTCCGCTCACAGGTCAATTCGCTGAAGCAGACCGTGTCGAACCTCGAAACCCAGGTCGCAAGCCTCAACCAGGTCAGCGATGCCGTTGGCCAGTTTGCAGCCTGAACCCATTCACCCGACCGGGCGGCCAGCTGACCGCCCGGTTCCTCAAGGGGAGCCCGTCATGGCGAAACACACTCAGCACGTCGCGCTTGCGACACTCCTCATCGGAATCGGCGCCTGTGCGTCCGGGCCTACTGACCCGCGCAAGGACAGTCTCGGCACCGCGATCGGTTGTGCCTTCGGTAGCTGCAAGGAGTATGTCGAGGGTCAGGAAGATACGCTTGCCGGCGAGCAGGCGGAGAACCAGCGCCTGAACCAGCAGCGCGAGCAGCTGGAGACAGACAAGGCCGCAACGGAAGCCGCCTTGTCGCGGGTGCGCGGCGAGATTGCAAGCCTCGACGCAGAAACCGCGCGCCTGCAATCGGAGGCCGCGAGCCTGCGAGCCAGTTCGGCCGCTCAGCAGCGCCAGCTCGATACCGCAAAGACCCAGCTCGACGATTTGCGGGTCAAGATTGTCGACATCCGCTTCCGCGCCGAACAGGCGGGTTCCGGTGATAAGGCCGCGCTTGAGGCTGAACTCGAAGCTCTGCAGCGCGAACGCGAGCAGCTGGAGACTTTCCTCGCCGCCATGTGAGGCGCAGTCGGTGTGGCGCAAAGTGCTGAGGACTGCCCCGAGCGTCTCGTTCGGGGCCGTTCCCTTTTGTCCTGCAAACAAGATGATCGCCCCACTCAGAATGACCAGCGGGGCAGGTGGGCCGTCAGGCTCGCCATTAAGGCGACATAGCTGCCACTATCCAGCACGCGGTCAAGAACCGGCTGCAGGGCGACCTCGAGCGCCTGGGAGACGCCATAGGGCATGACCCAGAAGAACACGGTCTGGAGGACGGTGGTCGCCACACCTGTTTCCGAGCGCTTCCAGCCAAAGGCCAGTTTCGATACGGCGAAGGCGACCAGCCAGGCCAGCATGTAGGCCGCCGCATAGAGCACGAACACCGCATAGACCACCGTCGGCACGAAGGTGGTGTGCATGACCCAGAAATGCCCGGAGAAGGATAGCTGATCTCCGCCAGGCGCCAGTCCGAAAAGGATCCGGGAGGCCTCGCGCAGATCCACATTCCAGATCGTGCCCGACAAGCCGATCATGAGCGACCCCATGGCAAACAGGGCGGCGAAGACGAGGTCGATCACGAAGACGATGACCAGCAGCAGGATCATGCCGGTCCCCCTGGAGACGGTGAGGCTCTGGCCGGCGCTTGAGCGGTCCTCCTTTCCGGCGGTGACCCAGACCAGGAAGTTCTGAAGAAAGTCTCCGCGAAGGATCTGGGCGAGCGCGCGGTTCAGGAGCTGGACCGTGACAAAGAGGGTCAGCCCATCAAATGCTGCATTCCACAAGAGCAGGCGCGGTGTCGGGCGCAGGGCGGCCTCAATCGAGCGGTCGGCAAAGGCGTCGCCCGCCAGGAGCGCACCCAGCGTGATGGCAAAGCTCACACTGGCCCCCGCGCAGCTGCCGATCAGGACCTTCCGCAGTCCGGCGATCCGTTTGATGCTCGCCGCGATCACGGTATCGTCTTCGCTGCCCAGGGCGTTTTTGGCGCCGGTGTAGATCAGTATCATGATCACCAGCACGCCATAGATCAGTCCCGCTAGCGATATGATCGCCTGGGCGTAGAGCGGTGACAACAGGAATTGCGATGCCACCGATGCCAGATTGCCGGCGACGGCGGAGGCTGGCAGCACCCCGTCGATCACCACCTCCATGCGTGGCCAGACAAGCAGGTAGGCCGCCAGTATGGCGGTGGCCCCGATCAGCCAGAAGGCCAGGGTGAAGCGCCAACCGCTCAAGCGGCGCAGGAGCGCGTCATTGCTGCCGTCGGATTGGCTGGCGCGCCGGCGCGCAATCCAGACGACGGCCAGCAGGATTGCAAACAGCAATTGCAGGGCGGCCACGGGCATGAAAGCCGACTGGAAGTCCTGCAGTTTCGCCGGCATGTCCCCGATGGCGAACAGGCGCGCCTGGCCGTTCATGGCGTAAACGAGGGCCACGAGGTCTTCCAGCGCAAAGACCAGCACGTACCAGGATACGATAATCGAGAGAATGAAGAAGCGCGCGAGCAATGCCATGCACCCGTGCAGGAAGCCATGCCCTGCCGACAGAAGCAGGAAGGGCAGGGCGGGGGCAATGCGGTTGCGGTCGAGCTTCTCCGGCACCCCCGGTACGCGGCGAAGCAGCCGTCCGGCCTGGTTGTGGGCTATCAGCATGACCAGCGCCGACAGGGCGAGGATCACCACGTCGCCGATGCCGAAATCTGCCACGAAATCCTGAAGAAAGCTGCGAAGCTCCATCCGAACGCCCCCCGCAACACCTCTTCTTCCGAGCCATGGTGGTGTCAAGACATCATGCTGGCGACTTGCCAATTGTCGCGGCTGGGTGTTGCCTGTCTGTCATGAAGCAATCCCACCCCGTCACCATCATGACGGTCGCCGCCGAAGCCGGCGTGTCGATGAAGACCGTTTCCAGGGTGTTGAACAATGAAGCCCATGTCCGGCCCGGCACGCGGGAGCGTGTCATGGCCGCTGTCCGCGCGCTTGGCTACAAGCCGAATGCCGCGGCCCGGACCCTGGCGGGGTCGCGCAGCTACCTGATCGCGCTGATCTACGACAATCCCGCCCAGGGCTATGTGGTCCGCCTGCAGGAGGGCGCGATGCGGGCCTGCCAGGCGGCCGGCTTCGGGCTGCTGCCGTATCATTTCACACGGCGTGACCTCAGCGAACCCACAGCCTTCCGCAACCGGCTGGAAACCGGCGGCGTGGACGGTGTCGTCGTCACCGCACCGCTGAGCGAACAGGCGGAGTTCGTATCCTTCGTCGAAGGAACAGGCGTCCCCCACATTCTGGTGGGCGCCGGCCAGCCCGGCCACAGGGCCACGCTCGTCGGGATCGACGACCGTGCGGCGGCCGCGGCCCTTGCACGCCACCTGATCGATCTGGGCCACCGGAAGTTCGCGATTGTCGGCGGGCCGATGCAGCACGAGGCGTCGGCCAAGCGAGAGCAGGGCATTCGCAGCGCGCTCGTGGAAAGCGGCCTGTCTGTTCGCGAGGACTGGGCCATGGCCGGGGACTTCACCTACCGGTCGGGCCTGGAAGCCGGGGAGGCGCTGCTCGGCGCTGCAGATCGTCCCCAGGCGATCATGGCGCTCAATGACGACATGGCTGCCGGCGTGATCGCTGCGGCCCACAAGCACGGCGTGACAATCCCGGGCGAACTGTCGGTCACTGGTTTCGATGACAGCGCCTTTGCCTCGCTCATCTTTCCCACGCTGACCACGGTGCGCCAGCCCCTGGCCCGGATCGCGGAAACGGCGGTAAATGAACTCATCCACAAGGATCTTGCCGGTGAGACGGGTGAGGAACGCCTGCTCGACTTCCAGATCGTGACCCGCGATTCCTCCGGCCCGCCGGACTGATGCCGCCATCTTGCCAGCCTGCGGGCGCTGGCTTAACCAAACATCTGGTCACCGCTGCGGGCGGGGCGACCGAATATTTTTCTGGAGGGGGCTGGCATGGCCGAAACAGGCGGACTGAGCGCGCTGCAATATCTCGACAAGGCCATGGGTGGCCTGCGGGAACTGGGCCTGGCGCCCGACAAGAAGGAATCGAGCGCCGCGCCCATCATCGCGCTCCTGGACAAGATCTCCGACCTCGACCCTGACCGGGTCGCAACGATTGCGCGCACACTCGACCAGGCCTCCCATTTCAACGATGTCGTGCGCGAGAATGTCTCCGGCATGACCGTCGGCGAGCGCTACGAGGACATCACCAAGGCTTTCAATTCCATCCGTGACGATGCCCGCAGCCTGGTTGATCAGTATGCCGACGGAAAGATTTCCACCATGGAACGGGTGAGCAATGCATGGATGAAGATGACGCGCGGCGACATCGCCTCGCGCTTTGGCAAGATCAAGGACACCTATCTCGAGGTCCAGGACGAGACCAATAACCAGATCAACCGTGAACGGGCCATTCTCGAGGCCTATCTCGACTTTCGCGGCGCGCTGAAGAATTCCGAGGTGCTGGCGCTGGA